>JACCZZ010000326.1 GCA_013695715.1 Chitinophagales bacterium
TTCCTGCACTATGTCACCTGTTTCCTTCCATTTTTCAATCGCTTTAAAAGTCAGGGGAATGGCATTTTCATAATCCTTATCTGATTTATAAAGATCTGCAAGTATCAGATAAGTAAATGCTTCATAACGAATTTCTCCGAGTTTCTGCCACTGAGGCAAAACGGATTCAAATACTTTTAAGGCCTCTTCTCTTTTCCCCAATGAACGCAAAGTATATCCCAAGGATCGGCTAGCAACTGCCTGCTGATATTTATCTCCGACCTGCTTCCATTGGGCTATAAGCTTTTTAAATTCAATTACTGCTTGTTCGAGTGTTTCCTTTTTGCCGCGCAAACCATCAGCAGCTCGCATATCTTCATAAATTTTCATCCATGCTCTATCTTCCTTAGTAGCATCCCTTACAGTTTTACGGACAATATCAAAACCAGCCAATTCTGCAAACTCAGTAAATGGTTTCAATTCAATTAGATATTTACCGGTCTTTTCACTTATGTAATATAAATCCTCGGCACCTTTCTGACCGTTTGGAGTGTCAAAAATGATAGACGAATCGCTTTCCGGAAGCTTAAGGGTCAATTTGTAATCTATCTCCTTCTGAATGGCCTCCACGTGAAAGTATTGGTCAGCAGCAACTTCAAAATCAAAAAGATAAATTTCTCCTCCTTTTACGGGTTTTGATACAACTTCTCCCTGTGTCAAAGTAATTTCTATAGGCGTGGATACCTTAATTTGATTGGGGGAGGGTGTCTGAATTTTGAGCTGTCTTGACGTCTCCATTATTATTACATGCTCCGGTTATGAGGAGAATTACTATACAGCATGGTGTGAAATAATTATTCATATGATTAATCCTTTTATTTACCCTTGTCTATAATGATAGTGCCCACATAGCTCTCCTATTTCCAGCTTCACCACGCTAAGAACTCAGATAACTAATGAAATACCGATCGCGGCCTTGGTCGGCAGCATGGAAGACTAACATAAAACGTGCACTATTCAAATTTATATTAGATCGCTTACAAGACCCTTCACAGGCAAGCTTAAAAATTCGTTTATAAGCTTTACACTTTTTTCCTTTTGAGACGAAGCACCAAGGTAATAACATTGAATTCCCAGCCAGGCTGTATAGGCAAATTCTGCTAAATCACCAGCAGATTCTTTTGGAATCCCTACCTCAATATATAATTGCCGGTTAACTGCAATACGCTCTGCATCCATCTTATAAAGATATTTCTTCACAGTTCTATTATGCAGTGCCCATGCTCGCAATGAGAGTTCAGTTTTTCCCGAGACCGTGAATACTTCTTTTATCATCCTTCCGAGACGCTCCTTAGGAGTCATCTCTGAATTTACTACCTCTATAATTTTACCCAATGTTCGGGCTTCCCAATACTTCAGCAATTCTTCCTCATAATCGCTAATGCTATCAAAATGATGGTAGAAAGATCCTTTAGTTACACCAAATTTTACACATAAATGCTCTATCTTAATAGCATCATATCCATTATCATTTAATACCTTGATTCCATTTTTAACCCAATCAGCTTTTGTCAGTCTTGCCATCTTTTCGCCTGATTCCAGATAACCATAATTAATATATCCTGATTATTAAAATAGCAAAATACATATTTGCGGTGGAATAATTGTGGTTGAAAGCTAAACCTGAAACCCTCAAAAAAATCAGCGAGCTGTTACAATGGAGTCTTTGCACCCTTGTTCCTTTAGGTAATAACCTGCATTTGTTTCCTTGCTGATTCTAATGAATACATGTAGGTTTGTCGCCACCTGAATAATTACAATTAATGAATGAACAGGTTTATATAAAATTAAAGCAGGCAAAGCTAAACAGGCAAAAGTTATTTGCCGTGCTTGTTGACCCGGACAGAGTATCTCCGGAATCTCTTATCTGTCTTATTGAAATGTCTTCCAAGGCTCACGTCGATTTCTTTTTCATCGGTTCAAGCCTGCTTGTAAACGATACAATAAATGAGTGCATAGATGTGATTAAAAGCTGCTGCGACATTCCGGCAGTAATATTTCCAGGAAGTTCTATGCAAATTTATGCACAGGCAGATGCAGTTCTTCTGCTATCTCTTATATCTGGCCGAAATGCTGATTTGCTGATTGGGCAACATGTAATTGCAGCACCATCTTTAAAAGCGAGTGGATTAGAAATTGTTTCCACAGGATATATATTAATTGATGGGGGAAATGCGACGACGGTTTCTTATATTAGTAATACCATTCCTATTCCGAATGATAAAGATGAAGTTGCTATGTGCACTGCTATGGCAGGTGAAATGCTTGGTCTAAATGTCATATATCTCGATGCCGGAAGCGGTGCCTTGCATTGTGTAAGTGAATCTATGGTGGAAATGGTTTCAGCCAGCATTGAGGTGCCATTACTTGTTGGTGGTGGAATCCAATGCCCGGAGAAAGCAGCTTCACTTTGCAAAGCTGGGGCTGATATTATTGTGGTTGGAAATGCTGTGGAGAAAGATCCATTGTTGTTATTTTCCATTTCCCGCGCTGTACATGCCGCAGTGATCATTTAAGCCGTACCAATTCTTGCAATTTCTTATCATTATCAGGCAAAATTATTCAGATGCTATACTGCCTTAACATGGTTTATGCAGAGATTATACTGAACAGGATAAACCCTTATTATTATGAAATTATTTTGTCGGAATTATGCAAGGACGTGTAATTAAAACAACTGGAAGTTGGTATAGCGTTCGGCTGGATAATGGCACGGTGGTTTCTTGCAGAATAAAAGGCAAGATGCGCCTTATAGACAGGCGCACTACTAATCCTGTTAATATCGGTGATCTCGTGGTAGTAGATACTGAAGAAGGTGATTCTGTAATCAAAGAGGTTTTGCCACGCACAAATTATATCATTCGTCAATCATCGCGCCACCGCACTGCTGAACACATTCTTGCTGCGAATATTGATCAGGCACTTGTTATGGCAACAGTCGCAATGCCACGTACTTCTACCGGATTTATCGATCGTTTTCTGGTTACAGCAACTGCATACCACATTCCTTCCGTACTGCTTTTCAACAAGGTTGATCTTTATAATAAGAAGGAGATGCAGGCTGTAATAGAATTAGAAGATGCTTATATAAAAGCTGGGTATCAGGTAATTCTCACCTCGGCTGAAGAAAACATTGGTATTTCTCACCTGAAGGAAATGATGAAGGATAAAATCTCATTACTCTCGGGTCATTCTGGTGTTGGTAAATCTACACTTATCAATAGAGTTATTCCAGGTCTTGATCTGAAGACGGCGGAGCTTGCTGCCTTCAATCAAAAAGGAAAACATACTACCACATATACTGAGATGATTGAGTTACCCTTTGGTGGATTCATCATTGACACACCAGGCATTAAAGAATTTGGAATTCTTGATTTTGACGAGGCTGAGGTTTCTCATTATTTTCCCGAGATGGAAAAAGTGCTTCATGACTGCCGGTTTCACAATTGTCTTCACATTAATGAACCAGGATGTGCGGTGAAATCAGCTCTCGAAGCAGGTCAGATAGCTGAATTCCGGTATAGCAATTATCTATCAATTATTAATGAGATCGGAACAGATGAGAAGATTTACGATTAAGAAGCTCGTCATGTATTTCTGAATAGCAAATTTATATGCGAGCTGTTATCCAACGTGTAAGTAAGGCATCTGTGATAGTAAATGACCAAACACATTCAGAGATAAATGGTGGCCTCCTCGTGTTTATTGGAATTGAAGCTGCAGACTCGGAAGAGGATATTGCATGGCTAAGTAAAAAGATAGTTAGCCTGAGGATTTTTGATGATGAAGCTGGCGTGATGAATAAATCATTGCAAGAAACATGTGGGGATATCCTTTTAGTAAGCCAGTTTACACTTCACGCTGCAACTAAAAAGGGAAACCGGCCATCCTACATTCATGCTGCCAGACCGGAGGTGGCAGTCATTATATATCAAAAATTTATGAAGCAACTTGAAAGTGATTTAGGAAAAAATATTAAAACGGGAGTTTTCGGAGCGATGATGAAGATTGCTTTACTCAATGAGGGCCCCGTAACAATCTGGATGGATACCAAGAATAAGGAATGAAGGTCTTTAGTAAAGCAGCTTGAGTTAAACTGTTTTTATTTAAAGATCTGGTATACAAAAAGGCTTGCAAGATATGCGAGTCCGGTCATGTATGCAATTTGTATCAAAGGCCACTTCCACGATTTTGTTTCGCGACGCACTACGGCTACAGTACTCATGCACTGCATTGCAAATGCGAAAAAGATCATAAGCGAAAAAGAAGTGGCGGCTGAATAGACAGGTTTCTTAGTTATGGGATCTATCTCATTCCGCATCCGATCGCGTATGGCTTCAAAGTCTCCATCTTCTGTAGAACCCACACTGTAGATTGTAGACATCGTTCCAACAAAAACTTCGCGGGCAGCAAAAGAGGCGATCAAAGCTATTCCTATTTTCCAGTCAAAGCCAAGGGGCCGGATGGCGGGCTCAATGAAGTGTCCAATTCTTCCTGCGAAAGAAG
>JACCZZ010000336.1 GCA_013695715.1 Chitinophagales bacterium
AGATCAGGTCATTAACATTCCCGATACTACCCTGACGGCGAGCTTCTCATTACAGAACCTGAATCTCGCAAATCAGACAATCATATATCCGCTTTCTCTTGGCCAGATGTGTCAGCAGCTCGGCATAGCGGGTATTTTAATTATAGCTGCTAATGGGAGTACAGCTACTATACCGGAAATTAACATCACAACAGGAGACAATGATATTAATGCCACTGAATTTTTTCAGTCAGCCGATCTTGAATCCGGGTTCATAGATTTAACGCTGAAAAATGAGTTGCCGATAGTGATCTCCAATATGGTATTTCAGGTGAGAAATAAAATAGATCAACAGATTTTAACACAGGATACTTTTGTTAATCTTATGCCCCAACAAACCCAGGTGAAGACAATTAACCTGAGCGGAAAGCATGTAGAGGGAACATTAACAGCTCAAATTCTGGACTTGAATAGTCCTGGTGGTAATGTCCTTATTGATACAAGCAACTCCCTGATTATAACGATGACGGCGCATGATCTGGTAGTAAATACAGCCACTGCAGTTTTTCCAGCTCAAAATATAATTGAGCAAGATCAGCAGAATAAATATAATCTAAGTGGTGGCGCTGAGCTTAATGAACTCCGCATTAAATCAGGCACCCTTCTGATGAACCTTAAAAGCACCATTCAGCAACAATCACATCTTGAATTCAGTCTTCCATCGGCCACAGATATGTTTGGGAATTCTATTTCAGTAAGTGAGGATATTCCCGCGGCACCGGTAGGAGGAACCAGTGATCTTAACAAAACCTTTGACCTTGCAGGTTATTCATTTAACCTAACAGGACTTTCAGGAACTGAGCACAATACTTATTTCACTCACTTGGTTGCAAGCATTGATTCCACCGGAGCGCTTGTTACAATTTCAAAGGAAGATAGTGTAATTATCAATTATACATTGCAAGACATTGTACCCGAATATGTGCAGGGATATTTAGGGCAACAGATAATAAATATAGGACCTTCTCAAACTCCATTCGAGGGTTTTAAAAATATTGTAAGCGGTTCGCTTGGATTAGAACAGGCGGATGTCAGCCTTTCAATTGTGAATGCTATAGGAGTTTCGGGGCGTATTAATATATATGATCTTACATCGGTAAATACTTTAACAGAAAACAGTGTTCCATTAACCTGGAATTTGCTGAGTACACCGTTAGATATTCCACCTGCTACAGACAATCCATTCCTTCCTTCCTTTACAATTTTTGATATTAATAATTCTAACTCTAATTTCACAACCTTAGTTGAAAACCTTCCAGATCAGCTTCAATATTCGTTGGATATATTCATTAATCCTTCAGGGAATGTTTCAAACTATATGGATTTTGCATATGATACAAGTGCAATCTCTGTAAACCTCAACCTTTCTGTTCCATTGTCATTCATTGCAAATGATCTCGTGCTCCAGGATACCTTTGATTTTTCACTTGGAAGCCCCGAAGAGGGTGATCCTATTATTAAAGAAGGAACATTTAATCTTATTGCAGACAATGGATTTCCTTTCACCACTTCTTCTCAATTATATTTTTATGATGATCAGATGAATTTCTTAGATTCTCTATTTACTTCACCCAATACTATTGCTGCGGCTATTCTGAACGATGCCTGTTTAGTCGCTGAAAAGACAACTACGGTACTCACAATGAATATAGATGAAAATAAGATGAACCGCCTTCGCAACTCGAAGAAAGTCATCATCCGTTCAAGTTTTAATACATCTTCCACATCAGCATGCAGTTCTTACCTTAAAATCTATAATTATTACCTTCTCGGTATAAAGCTTACGGGATCTTTTACTTATTATACCGGATTCTAAATACCTATGTATTTTCAGAAGTTCCTGATTCTAATTAGCATTAGCATAATTTTTCAGTCATTATTTTGTTTTTCACAGGAGTCGCCATTTTCACCAGCACAGAATATATCTCATGTCGATTCCCTGATGCAACTTAACAACCTTAATGGGTGGAATACTTTAGATTTTAGTAATGGAAGAGATTTGATAATACAGCGTAAAAATGATCACTCATTAAGAGAATCAGGCATAAAATTGACCGGCCTTTTTTCTTCTAATGCTATAAATATTCCATTTGCACTTGCTGTGTTTAGAGATGATTTTATTGATGATGAAAAAAAGATTGAAGTAACAAATCGCCTGAGGTCTGTCAATGCCTTTGAACTATCTTCCTCCGCCGAATTATTTTACCGTTTTGAGAAAAATAATTTTCTTTTCAATACTCCGGCATTAATTACACTCAATTTCAAAGCTGGCAGCATCAATGAAGCAAAGTTTACTAAGGATCTTTTTCAAATTATATTTTTTGGAAATGCCTCTTATGCCGGAGCAACCGCTGACTTCAGCCAAACGGAAAATCTGAGTTATCGATTTCATCAATTGCGATTGGGGGTGCAGAAAAAATTTGATTTTATTAATCATAATTGGGAAGCTGGGATTGGCATTTCAGTGCTTGCAGCAAAATCGGGCTCATCGTTAAAAATAGATCAGGGAACCCTTTTTACTGAGCAATACGGTTCCTTTATTGACGCCAGCTATAACTTCGAATATTCTGTTTCGGATACGTTAAATAAAGGTTACTTCGCTTACGATGGTATAGGAACTTCAGCAGACGCAACTCTTTCTTATATTCCTGATAATGGTTCTTTACGTCTTCTTTTTTTTATGAACGATATGGGTTTTATTCGTTGGAACAGACAATCGCAGCTATATTCAGCGGACAGCTCCCTCCATTTCGAAGGTTTTGAAGTTATTGATTTGTTTAATTCTTCAGACTCTGCCTTGCTTCCTTTTAACAAAGATTCATTGCTTCACCTTACAGGTACAAAGATTAGTTCTAAATCATTCAGCACTTTATTACCTGTGAAATTTTCTTTGGCTGGCATTTATT
>JACCZZ010000359.1 GCA_013695715.1 Chitinophagales bacterium
AGCACTGCCGATATGTTGTGCGGATCCCATACATTTTCAAGAACAACTGTCAGATCCCTCTGACGATTTGATTGTACCTCCAGGATTCGTTTTTCACGTGCTTCACTCATCAAATAAAAATAATCATCCTGAACACAATTTGAAAAAACATTCAAACATCTGAATAAACTTTAGATAGAAAAATGGCTGATTACTGAGGCTCATTTAAGGGTTGCATCACTTGGATAAGGCCAATCTTCAATGATGGATTTAGGGATTAATCCACATTAAATGAGAGTTTTCCACATACGTTTTTTTAGGTGGTGTTTTAACCATTTTCCTCCATTATTCTATGTACCTTTACATGCTCATAATCAAGTAGTTTTTCCTCAAAAAATCGCTTTCGGAACAAGTGCATAATTGCTGAGTTTTTTTCAAATAAATTTTAATATTCAATGGCTACCGGAGAACGGATAATTCAGGTAAATATCGAGGAAGAAATGAAGACAGCCTACATTGATTATTCAATGTCGGTAATCGTTTCCCGTGCCATCCCTGATGCGCGGGACGGATTAAAGCCTGTACATCGCCGCATTCTCTATGCGATGAATGATCTCGGGCTCGGATTCAACCGTGCCTATAAAAAATCTGCACGCGTGGTGGGAGAGGTGCTCGGTAAATATCATCCACATGGTGATACCGCTGTTTACGATGCCATGGTAAGGATGGCTCAATGGTGGTCTATGCGTTACCCGCTGGTAGATGGACAGGGTAATTTCGGTTCTCTGGATAATGATCCTCCTGCAGCAATGCGATACACAGAGGTTCGGCTGCAACGATTGGCAGAAGACATGATGTCGGATATTGAAAAAGACACTGTTGACTTTCAATTGAACTTTGATGATACTCTCAAGGAACCGACCGTGATGCCTACCCGCATTCCCAACATGCTTGTGAACGGGTCTTCAGGCATTGCAGTGGGCATGGCAACAAATATGCTTCCTCACAACCTCACCGAGGTTATTGACGGCACCATTGCCTATATTGACAATAAGGAAATTACAGTAGAAGAACTTATTAAGTTTGTAAAAGCACCCGATTTTCCTACCGGAGGAACCATCTATGGGTATGATGGCGTGAAACAGGGATTATTAACAGGAAGGGGAAGAGTTATACTAAGGGCAAAAACCATCTTTGAAACGATGAAGGGTGGGAAGGAACGGATCATAGTTACGGAGGTTCCGTTCCAGGTAAATAAAGCCCTCATTCATGCGAGGATTCATGAGCTTATGGTGGAGAAGCAGATAGAGGGTATTTCCGAATGCCGTGACGAATCTGATCGTGATGGTGTAAGATTAGTGGTGGAACTTAAGCGTGAAGCCATCCCCAATGTGGTGCTGAATCAACTTTTCAACTTTACCCAGCTTCAGAATTCTTATGGCGTAAACAACATCGCCCTTGTAGCCGGCAGGCCCAAGCAGATGAACCTGAAAGACATGATTTCTGTGTTTGTGGATTTCCGCCATGAGGTTGTGATCCGCCGCACACAGTTTGACCTTAACGAAGCAGAAAAGCGCGCCCACATTCTTGAAGGATTACTGATTGCCTTAGATCATCTCGATGAAGTAATAGCACTGATACGCTCATCTAAAAACCCAGATGAGGCGCAGGCTGGTCTAATAAAACAGTTCAGCCTTTCAGAAATTCAGGCTAAAGCAATTCTGGATATGCGTCTCCAAAGACTCACTGGTCTTGAGCGAGATAAGATACGTGATGAGTATAAAGAGTTGATGAAGACTATTGAGTATTTCAAAGACGTGCTGGCAGATGAAAAGCTCAGGATGGACATCATTAAAGACGAATTAGAGGAGGTGAAGAAGAAGTACGGGGATGAGCGTCGAACAGACATTGTCTATTCCCCCGAGGATATGAATATTCTCGATCTGATAGCTGATGAAGATATGGTAATCACGATCAGCCACATGGGCTATATGAAGCGCACCACCTTATCAAGCTATAAGCGTCAGAATCGTGGGGGGAAGGGTTCAGTTGGCAGTGGCTCAAGAGATGAGGATTTTATAGAACACCTGTTCATCGCTTCCAACCATAATTATATCTTATTCTTTACAGAGAAGGGAAGATGTT
>JACCZZ010000374.1 GCA_013695715.1 Chitinophagales bacterium
TCATTCTTGCTAAATGGATCATTTTATAAAGCCTAAAGGATAATGATGCTTTATTGGAAGATTATATGTTATTTTAAGCGACCTATTTACATTGGAGAAAACGTTGATACTATTAAAATATAAAATATAATGAAACAAATCCTTACATTTTTTCTTTTACTCCCTGTATTAACATCAGGACAAATAAATCCTACTGCAAGGCCCAATATCATTCTTATCATTGGTGATGATTTGAGATACGACTCTTATGACGTTTCCGGAGGGCCTAATTGGTTTAACACCCCTGCAATAAACAGAATTGCTGAAGAGGGCGCTTATTTTAAAAATTTTTTCTCCGTTTACGCTGTATGTGTGCCTTCACGGAGCTCAATTATGACTGGCCTCTATCCTCATAATAATGGAGCCTATGATAATTTTGAAGGATATGATCTTGATTTACCTACAATCGGTACTATTCTTAATTCTGCAGGCTATCATACTGCCATGATTGGTAAATACGATGTTTATGAAAACCCACAACCTGGGTGGGACTATTGGATGGCGAAGAAAGGTAAAACTGAATATGAGAATGCTGAATGGAATGTGAATGGAACCGACAAATTGATACCTGGTCATGTAACCCAGATCATAAATGATAGTTCAAATAAGATGGTTGCCAAGCTCGATACTCCATTTATGATATGTATAGAACATCAAACACCTCATCAGCCGGTTATTCCTCTTCCCCAGGATGTTGGTAAATATGCCGATGAACCTATGCCAATCCCTTCTAATTTCGTTGCATTTAATTATCTGTATCCCTCTTTTTTATACCAGCGTCCATTCTATACAGAGGTTGATGCACTGGCTGAAGATATGCAAGCCTATTTCGAAGGCATACAAGGCATAGAAGATAATGTGGATCAGATATTCAAGATACTTACTTTGCGCAATCTTCTTCAAAACACCCTCATTATGTACACGGGTGACAATGGTATAATACAGGGTGAGCATCTGCTTAGGGGTAAAGGTCTTCCTTATGAGCCATCGATGCGTGTTCCTATGTTTATAAGGTATCCGGAATGGTTTACTCCGAATACAGTTTCTAAAAAGCAGATTGGTCTTAATATTGACATTGCACCCACGCTACTTGAGGCTGCAGGAATTAAGGCAGCACCTTATAAATTTCCAGGCTATTCTCTTCATCAATTGGAATTAGGAAATGTTAAGCGTGACATGTTTCTTTTTGAAAACATTAAGATTTTCCATCCCAATGATGATGAGTCATTTACTCCTTCCAGTAGGACTATCAGAACTAAAAGCTACAAATACAATTGGTACCAATGTATAGAGCAAACGGAAGAGTTTTTTAATCTGGATAAAGATCCCGAAGAAAATTTTAATTTGATACATGATCCCACCTATGCGGTGAAAATTGAACAATACCGCCATTTACTTGATAGCATGAGGATAGCACTTCATGATACGGTGTCAGCAGATACTTTTAAAAAACCATGCAAGCTGATTTCTGATCCACGACCTTACGAGCTCGCTTATATTGTTCAAAAGTCTGGTATGACCCTAAACATTTCACCCAGCCCCTTCAGCGATAATATAATAGTTAAAATCCTGACAGAGAACCAATCTGATGTGGAAGTAATGCTTTATAATTTATTAGGTCAGCTGCTGGTAAAAAAAGTTGCTCATAAGGAATCGGGATATTATGACACAACTATAAATGGAAACAATTTACCTCCCGGTATTTATCTGGTTCGCGTAACTCAGAATGGAGACATGTCATCTCAATATATCTTCAAGAATTAATGTTCTATCTACTCCCTAAATCTAAAGTGAAATTCCAATTCATGCACCTTTCTTCAAATCGCCTGGCCGGTTGCTGCATATACCTCCCGTTGCTTTTTATCAGCATTCAGTGTGCCGCCTTCTGTACCCTTCCAGCACCGAATTCATTAAAATCTGAAGCAATAGCAAGTTGTCAATTTACAATAAAATGGAAAATAGTAGCTGGAGCTGCCTCTTACCACCTTAAATATAAAAAAACTGCAAGCAGCAATTGGACTGTTGTAACCCTTGATGGTACAACCACCACTTACACTGTTACAGGCTTGCAACCAGAAACCAGCTATAACGTAAAGGTAGCTGCAGTCTGCGCGAACAAGGATGAGGGTGAATATACACTACCCAGTACTGTCAAAACCGTTGAATGCAGCATCCCTTATAATGTTCAGGCAAATGCGATATCAGCAACCTCTGCTGCTATATCGTGGTCAGCGATCTGCGAACAAGTAAGCTTTGCTATTAAATATCGTAAACTTGGAACATCAGGTTGGGAAACGATCTCGAACATCAATACCAGCTCATATGTTTTAACAGGCCTTAACCCAAATACCTCATATCAAATAAAGGTTTCTGCAAAATGTATTAGCAAATCGCCTTACTCCACAGCAGTAACCTTTACAACAAAAGGTGCTACTTCCTCTAAAGGCAGAAATGTTTTATTAATAATTGTAGATGATGCCCGATTTGATACTTATTTGGCAAATGGTGGACCTTCGTTTTTTCTTGATTCAAATATATCACGCATTGCCACAGAGGGTGCTAACTTCAAACAAAGCTTCGCAGCCCTTTCAATGTGCGCGCCAAGCCGGGCTTCTATTGTAACAGGTCTTTACCCCCATATTCATGGCGTAACAGATAACCCTCCCACCAGTGTTTCTGATACAATAACAAACATCACTTTTCCTGAAATACTACATAACAATGGGTATTACACAGGTCTGATTGGGAAGTACCATATATCTCAAAATCCACAGCCAGGATATGATTATTGGCTTGAAACGCATAACAACGATTACACAGATACTCAATATAATCTTAATGGGGACATAATAAATATTCCAGGCCATTCCACAGATGTGATTGCCGATAGCGCCATTGGGTTTTTAAATAAAGTACCACCCGGAAAGCCTTTCTTTCTATGGTTTGCGTACCATGCACCTCACACACCTCTAATTCCGCGTCCTCAGGATGATGGGTTATTCGATGATAATACCATGCCTTTCCCCAATAATTTTGAACCTTATTCAAAGAATTATCCTCAATTTCTATACGACTGCCATGGTGCAGGCTCTGCCGAGGAATTAACTGAATTTTATAAAGGATATTTTGAGATGTTGAATGGAGTAAGTGAAACAATGGGGAAGGTACTTGATCAATTGGAAAACATGCATCTGCTGGATAGTACGCTTATAATTTTTATGAGCGATAACGGCTATCTCTTAGGTGAACATCATTTGCTGGAAAAACAACTTGCTTACGATGAATCTATGCGCATCCCAATCTTCATGCGCTACCCTGCTCTCATTCCCGCTGGAACCAAAGTACAGAACCAACTCGCAATGAACATCGACATTGCCCCCACCATTCTGGACTTTGCAGGTATCAATAATTCTTTCGGAATGCAGGGAATTTCTTTGCTTAAAATGCTTAATCACACTGCTGAAAGAAAGGAGCTATTGTATGAGTTTTATAATAAGGAGTGCGTTCCTGATATCAGGAGTGTCCGATCTCTTGATTATAAATATATTAAATATAACTGTTCAGAATTAACTGAGGAATTTTTCAATCTTAATAATGATCCTGAAGAAAACATAAACCAGATAAACAATCCGGATTATACTTCATTGGTTCAGCAATATCGCACCAAACTTTCTTACTTGCGTAATTACTATCAGGATTTTACCTGGGATTCTTTATACCAATGCAGCTTATCAAATCCACAACGAGTGA
>JACCZZ010000385.1 GCA_013695715.1 Chitinophagales bacterium
AAGCGGCATACATTTCAGATTATAAGATACAGGTTCATTTTGATAACGGAGAAACCAGAATCGTTGACCTGGAAAATTTTCTTATGAATGAAAAAAGAATAGTTTTCCACCCGCATAAGGATAAAAATTTTTTTAAGGACTTCTTCCTCGATATGGGAGCAATTTGCTGGAAAAATGAAACCGATCTTGCACCCGAATTTTTGTATCAGATCGGAAAGGCAGTATCCAAAGAAAAAATTATCGCTGAAAGAAACTGACAGTTAAATTTAAACATTGCTAATGAATAATCTTCGCATTTACCGGTCTATAATAAATTTTCCTGAAACCAATTTGTTTTGACCGATACTTAGTGTGTAGAAATATAATCCGTTTCCTCTGAGCTGATTTGTGGAAATCTTTATTATGGCTGAATGATCTGTGTTTTGCATCAATGCTGTTTGTCCTTTTGAAGTAAAAATGGTAAGCTTAAGATTTTCATGTTGAAAAGCGGAGAGATCAAAAATGATAAAGTCATTTGCCGGATTGGGAAAGATCGAAAGTAAAGAACTTTCAGTTTCACCAATTCCTAAATATGTTTGGTCGCAAGAGCTCGCCATATAGCCCAAATTTTCATAAAGAAGAATTGAGTCTTTTTTGAAACATAACAATTCATAGCCACCCTCGAAAGGAGGACCATTATAGGCTCCAAACAAACCCAGATTAGATCCAATACCTTCAATCCAGAAGTCGCCCCAATCAAATTGGTAAATCTTTCTCCAATCCGTGTTCAACAGCTGAATGGAATCAATTGCCTCCACTACCTGACTATAAGCCTTCCAATCAACAGTATCCCCAACCTGAAGGTTAAAATCATAAATAAGTATATCGGTGTCTTGAGGAAAGGTCTGCATTGTGGGGAAACCTCCAACAGTGAAAGAATTATATAAGGCCCTGAACCAAACTTTTTTACTTGAATCTTCGCGAATTGCTCCCACAATATTTCCCGGAAAAAATAACAAGTAATTGCCTTCGAAATAATCCCAAAACGAACCATTGAAAATTGCATCGTAACTATAGCTCTGCTGATATCCCAGCAGTGTATAAACTTTTGAATCGATTATTGTATCATGTGCTAACTCAAAATGAAACCCATCATAGCTGCACCAAGTGGGGTTACCGGGTTCGTCACAGCCGCCTCCTGCTTCGCTCCAACTTGCAAGAGTATCAGGAAAAGGATAGTAAAATTGACCTGAGACTGTGTTCAGTTCAATAATCAAAACAAACATCAAAACAGCGGCGCATACTTTTTTCATTCCAACAGTAATTTACATGTATTTTCAAAGTATGTTGTATAAGTAAAATATCTCTGAACTCCATTCTTCAAATAATAGTCTTGTTGCCAGTTTAAAATAAATGAGGCAATTTTATCGGCAAATTGCAATCTAATCTGTGCCACGCCAGCTCCTCTTAGAAAAAATCTATGTAGAAGGAATAAAATCTTTCGACGTCTATCGTGCAAACGGCGGCTATGCCTCTGTTGAAAAAGCGCTTAAAATGGCGCCTGCAGATATTGTGGAAGAAGTGAAGAAATCAGGACTTCGGGGCAGGGGCGGAGCGGGCTTTCCGACTGGTATGAAGTGGAGTTTTATTGATAAGAAATCAGGAAGGCCGCGCTACCTTATTTGTAATGCAGATGAAAGCGAGCCAGGCACCTTTAAAGACAGGTATCTGATGGAGTTTCTACCTCACCTTCTTATTGAGGGAATGATTGTATCAAGCTTTGCCCTTGAAGCCAACCTTTCGTTCATATATATTCGGGGTGAGTTTAAATGGATCATTAAAATATTGGAACGGGCAATTGCTGAGGCAAAGGAAGCAGGGTTTCTTGGTAAAAATATTTTAGGAACAGGATATAATCTCGAGCTGATTGTTCATACGGGCGCCGGTGCATATATATGTGGAGAAGAAACTGCGCTGATTGAATCTCTTGAGGGAAAGCGGGGATTGCCCAGAATTAAGCCTCCATTTCCTGCTGTCAGTGGATTATACGGTAACCCAACAGTGGTGAATAATGTAGAAAGCATCGCTACAGTCCCATGGATAATAAATAATGGCGGCGATGAATATGTTAAGATTGGAACATTAAAAAGTGCAGGTACTAAATTGATATCTGCTTGTGGAAATATCAACCGTCCTGGTGTTTACGAAATTGAGATGGGGTTGCCGGTAGAAGAATTTATCTTTTCAGATGAGTATTGTGGAGGCGTAAAAGATGGCAAGCGAATTAAGGCTGTAGTTGCGGGAGGTTCATCAGTACCTATTCTTCCTGCAGAATTGATT
>JACCZZ010000402.1 GCA_013695715.1 Chitinophagales bacterium
ATCTCTTACAGCACAACATTTCATCAAAAGATATTGTGATCGGCATTACAGCATCTGGAACTACTCCCTATGTTATTGGAGCAATTAAACATTGTCTTGAGAATAAAATTGTATGTGGTTGCATCACATGTAACAGCGGCTCAGCACTTGCATCTATAGTAGATTTTCCGATTGAAATAAATACCGGCCCTGAATTTTTGACTGGCAGCACCCGCATGAAGGCCGGAACTGCGCAGAAGCTGGTTTTGAATATGATCAGCACCTCTGTTATGATTCAATTGGGTCATGTGGTGAACAATAAGATGGTAGACATGCAATTAACCAATGAGAAACTTATAAACCGCGGCACTAAAATGCTGATGCGTGAATTCGCATGGGACTACAGGCGCGCCCGTGCCATTCTGCAGGAATATGGAAGTGTAAGAAAAGTATTGCAAGCCCACCATCGCCTCCCAAAAAACGATGCGTTATGAAGACTTCAATTCAAATTTAGGTAGTAAACTTATAAGGATTTATTTTTTAATTCTCATAGGCCGTTTTTAAAAAGATATGTAATTTTATTCTTAAAAAAGTATCACCAGTAACATGCTTCAACATTATATGCATTTGTCCGCCACCATTGTGATGAAAGAATTGCATTATGCACGACATTGAACCATACTATAGCTGGCGCGACATATACGTTTCTGAAGATGACAAGCTGTCTCCATTTTATGGAATGGAGCACAGCGAGTTTGAATATACAAATGCAATCTATAACTTCTTTATTCACCCGCAATGGGACAGCTTCGGATCACCGACACTATATATAAAAGTGCTATATGCTGATTATGACCATCACTTTGTTGTGATGGAACTGATTGGTGAGTGGAATGACGCCATCAGCAATGACATAATGTATCTGAAGCGCGAAGTAGCAGATATTTTTTTAGCAAATGGAATTACTAAGTTTGTATTGATTGGGGAAAACGTACTTAATTTTCACCAGTCAGATGATTGTTATTATGAAGAATGGTATGAAGACGTTAGGGATGCCAATGGCTGGATTGCACTTATAAATTTCCGGGATCATGTGTTATCTGAAATGAACAAAGTTCATCTGGAATATTTTCTTCAGTTCGGCGAAAACCTCAATGATATTAACTGGCGTATGGTAAAGCCCTTCCACTTTCATCACCTGGTAGAGAGCAGGATGATGACCGCTTTGAAGTAGGTAAATAAATTTTTAAGAACAGAAGAATTGCTATTTTTCGGATAGCTTTTAAAAAGAAGTTGTTTTGATGAAAAGCTTATGTCTCCTCAGCTTATTTTAAAAACATCATATTTCAGGCACTAAGGGATTGTAATTAAACATTATCATTCATCCCATATTCCGAAATGCTCCAGATGAATTTTTTCCTGGAAAAACAATTTCGTGGTCTGCTCAAAAGATTCTGTAAAATCAGATACAAAAAAATGATGTGTATTGCGGCGCTCATCATTCATGATATTCAATTCAGCCAATTTTTCTTTCACGCGCGTAGCAACAATATTTGTTGACTCAAAAATTTTAACATGATGGTTGAAATAGGAGCTGATCTCTTTTTCAATTAATGGGTAATGTGTGCATGCGAGTATCATTCCATCAATGTCGCTAAAGTCGGGATAAGCAAGGTATGAATTGATCACCGCCTGACTCACGCTGTTGTTATAAAACCCTGCTTCTATCATGGAAGCAAGCAGTGCAGTGGCAAGAGAGACGCTCTCCAGGTCAGGCCGTAATGTTTTGAGCTTATGCTCATAGACACCTGATTTGATGGTTCCTTTAGTGCCAATGATTCCTATCTTATTTATTGATGTATTGGCTGCTACAGCTTCCACAACAGGATCAATTACATTCATTACCGGCACCTTATCACCTATATGGGTTTTCACGATATCAAAGGCAGCAGCCGAAGCTGTATTGCAGGCTATGAGGATCAACTTGCATCGTTTTCCAAGCAAAAAATCGGCGATATGAAGGGAGTAATGCTGAATGGCTTCAGTAGATTTATCACCATACGGAAGGTGTGTAGTGTCGCCGAAATATATGATCTGTTCGTTAGGCAGTTGCTTAGAAACAGCATTGGCGACCGTTAAGCCGCCAATGCCTGAATCAAATATTCCAATTGGATCTTCTTTATTCAATCTCGACTCTTTGCATTTCCGTCGTAAAGATTATACGCCACTTATTTCAAATCCAGTTTTTTCTTAACAAGATCCATAAGGTTATCGGAGTCTTGAGCATATATCACTGCTCCTGCGCTCGTATCGAATACATATGCATAATTATTTGATTTAGCCACCTCTTTTATTGCATCTTCTGCTCTTTTCAGAATAGGAGAATAGATTTCTTCCTTTTTGTTTTGCAGCTTCTCCTGAGCCGTGCCCTGGAATTGCTGGATGCGGCTTTCAAGATCTTTAATTTCCTGCTGCTTCACCTCCTTTACAGCGTCCGTTGTTGCGGCAGGAAGATTTTGAAACTCCTGAATTTTCTTTTGGTAATCTGTAAGCATTGCCTGATTCTGGTCTTCTAATGATTTCTGATAGATCTGCAGGGAAGAATCAGATTTTTTTATTTCCGGCATCATGGCAAGAAGATCAGCAGAATTAATATGACCGAATTTGGGGGTTTGTGCATAGCCTAAGCCTGCAAAGGTGATTAAGGCAGCAAAGACCAGGTAAGAGAAAAACTTCATTTTTGTTTTGGTTTTATTTAAGTAATAATTAACTCCGCCAGGGACTCCACCTTTGATTATATCGGATTTAACGGAAATTAGGTGTGCAAAAATATCATTTATTTTTTACCGTCCTTGTCTGTCGATTCAGCCGCTTTAGCTGCATAGCCCAAGGACTGAAGCACCTGGTCGCTGATATTATTTTTAGCGTTAGCAAACAAGACCACTGATCCGCTTGATTTATCCAGCACAAAGTCATATACCTTGGCGGTAGCAATCTTTTGGATCGCATCATACACATTATCCTGGATTGGCTGAATAAGTTCTTGTCTTTTTTTAAAAAGTTCGCCCTCAAAACCAAACTTTTGCTTCTGGTACTCTTTGGCTGATTTTTCTTTGTCCTCTATTTCTTTTCTCCGCTGCTGCTTCATTTCATCAGTAAGAAGCACCTGTTCAGCCTGAAAGCTTTTGTACAGCTTTTCAATTTCTGAATATTTGGTGTCAATGTCTTTTTGCCACCCAGCAGCGATGTCATCTAATCTTTTCTGAGCATCTGTATATTCAGGAATATTTTTTAAAATGTATTCTGTGTCAACATAAGCAAGCTTTTGTGAGAAAGAAGCAGTAACACTGGTAAGCAGAAATACTAAAACCAAATTTATTTTCTTCATAATTTAAGAGTTCTTTTGTTATTATTGATAAGGGAGCTATAATTAAATTTAAGACTATTACTTTTGTTTTATATTATTCTGGTTCAAACCCTAAAACAAGATTGAATGCACCATAATTATACAAATATTTACCAATGGTTTTAACAGGTTCGAGTGTTTTGGGATCGTCAAAACGAATGCCATAGTCAAACCCTACTGTGCCGAAGATGGGTAAGAAGACCCGCAAGCCTACTCCCACGGCGCGCCGCAAATGAAATGGATCATAATCACTGAACTTATACCATGCATTTCCAGCTTCAGCCCACACTGTTCCATATATGAAAGCACTCGGGTTCGTTGAGAAAGGATAACGTAATTCCGCTGTATATTTATTAAATATCGGTGCAGCCCTTGCATATGCTTCATCATATCCGCGCTGCGAAATAATATCAACTCCGTATAGCGTATATGTTTGAGAAAGACCGGCTCCACCCACTTCAAAACGCTCGAAGGGTGACAATCCAATGTCAGGATTATAATATCCAAGATAACCTCCTTTGGCTGCCGTTTTCAAAACAAATTTCCCGAAAACATTTGTATACCATTCCACTCCAAACCGCCACTTATGAAATTCCACCAGACTATATTTTTCGGCTATAGGTAACTCAGAATAATCTTTTTTACTAAATAAAGAATAAGGCGGGGTAACAGCTAAGCTGATGTAGAAGTTAGAACCCCATTTTGGAAATGTGAAATCAGGTCCGATAGAGTTCCTTCCAAAGGTTTCTTTAAGGCTTATGCTGTATGCATTTCCGGTAGAGAAGAAAAAGTCTGTTGAATAATTATCAAGAGAATAGTTGGTAACGTTCAGTGAAGAAATGAGGGTAAAAAAATCATCAGGCCATTGCAATTGTTTTCCAAGTCCAAGGCTTCCGCCATTTATAACCTGCTTTCCTACATAATTATCAAGGTCATATCGGGCAAGCCGTGTTCTGAATAATCCCATAGATAAAGAATTAGGTTTTTTACCTCCCAGCCATGGTTCGGTAAATGATATATTATAAGATTGATAATAACGGCCATTCGACTGAAAACGAAGTGAAAACACCTGTCCGTCGCCTGATGGGAGGGGCGACCAGGCTTTCGCGTTAAAAAGATTTCCCATCGAAAAGTTATTGAAGCGCACTCCCAATGATCCGATCACACCTGTTCCTGGACCACCCCAGCCCGCAGAGAGTTCCACCTGATCTGATGGCTTTTCTTCGACAGAATAGGTTAAATCTACGGTACCATTTTCAGGGTGTGGATCGGTGTTGATGCCCAGCTTCTCCGGATCGAAAAAACCTGTAGCAAGTATCTCGCGCTGTGAGCGTATTACATCAGCACGGCTGAACTTGCTACCGGGCGTGGTGCGTATCACCCGCCGAATCACATGTTCATGAGTCTTTGTGTTGCCTTCAATGTTTACCAGGTTGATTGTTGCCTGCGGACCTTCATGCACACGCATTTCCAGATCAATAGAATCGTTTTCAACTGAAACCTCTACTGGAGTAACCGAAAAAAAGAGATAGCCATCATCCATATAAAGTGATCCTACGTCATTGCCATTGGGGTCGCCATTCAGCCGTTTTTGTAAAAAGGATTCATCATACACATCTCCTTTCTTAATGCGCAAAACGGAATCGAGGCGCGAGGCAGTATATTTTGTATTGCCAGACCAGTTGATGTTGCGGAAGTAATACTTGTTGCCTTCCACTAAGTTGAGTACTACATTCAAATTACCATCTGCATTTTCATAAATAGAATCTGACAGGATGTGCGCATCACGATAACCTTTAGATGAGTAAAAAGTGAGTATCTTATTTTGATCATCCTCATAATCTGATCGCCTGAACTTTGAAACTGTAAATACCGACCAGAACGGATTTTCTTTTGTTTTCTTCATCAGGCGATGAAGCTTACCATCAGAGACGGCTTCATTGCCTGTAAAAACGATGTCATCAATCTTTACTCTATTTCCTTTATCAATATAGATATAATAGAGCAGGCTATTTTGCTGTGACGAATCCGATGTTTCCCTGATGGTTACTTTTACATGTGAATAGCCCTTTTCTTCATAAAAGCTTTTTATTGTGGTGAGCGTATTTACTTTCACATTATCAGTAAGAACCCTTCCTTTGTTAAGATTTATTTTTTCCCGTATGTCATCTTGCTCCGATTTTTTTATACCCCGAAAGGTGAACCCTGAGAGACGTGGCCGCTCTTCCAGCTCATAAGTAAGATAAGCATTAGATCCATCAATACGATCTACGTATATTTTGATGTTTGCAAAGAGATTTTGTTTCCAAAGATTTTTAATGGCTTTGCCAATCTCTTCACTGGGCAAATCAATTTTGTCACCGATTTTAATTCCGGCAAGGGCAATCAGAATTTCTTTATCTAAGTATTGGGTTCCGGTGATGTTGATGCCAGCAATGGTATATTCTTTTGGGTTAGAAAAATCTATCACAAGGGAGTCGTATCGCCCAGCGTCGGTCTGGGAATATGAAAGGTTCCAGCAGGTAAATAGAATTGTAAAGGATAAAAGGTAATTTTTCATTTTACTTTTACTTGTTCACTTGTTTTGCCAAAGCGGCGCTCTCGTTTCTGAAAATCTATGATTGCGCGGTATAAATCTTCCTTATTAAAATCGGGCCATAGCACGGGAGTAAAATATAATTCAGCATAAGCTAACTGCCAGAGCAAATAGTTACTTAAGCGTTGTTCACCGCTTGTGCGTATCATCAATTCCGGATTAGGATATTCATAAGTATCAAGACAGGATGCAATGGTATTCTCAGAAATATTCTCAACATCAACTAATCCTTGCTGAACATCCTGTGCAATTTTTTTCATTGCCTCAGTCAATTCCCACCGGGAGCTGTAGTTGAGCGCCAGTATCAGGGTAAGTCCTTCGTGGTGTTGAGTTTCCTGTATTGCTTCAGCCAATTCCCTTCGGCATTTAGCTGGCAGCGATGAGATGTTTCCTATGGCACGAAGACGAATTTTGTTTTCAATCAGAGTGCCCATCTCTTTTCCAATGGTCTCAACCAGCAGTTCCATCAATGCGTCAACCTCCTGCTGTGGCCTTGCCCAGTTTTCAGTAGAAAAAGCATATAGAGTGAGAAATTTCACACCCAGCTCGGCACATGCTTCCGTAGTAGCACGCACCGCGGATACACCATTCTGATGGCCAAAGATGCGCATCTCCCCATGCATCTTCGCCCATCTTCCATTGCCATCCATAATTATTGCGATGTGTTCCGGAAGCCGGTTCTTATCAATATGTTCTGAAAGTGACATCTACTAAGAATAGGGTGCAAGTTAATAAGTATGTATAGAAGGACGGTTTTTACAATTATTTCTGATAAGGACAACGAGATGGCCGGAGAGTGTATGAAAACCCAAAGCCAAAGAACAGATAATCATCATTTTTTATCGAATCTCCTCTCATCTTGCCAGGAGTTGCTATAGGCTCACCTAATACCTCCACGCTGGGATCAGCAAGAAAAGCAACCTCTGAACCGCCTTCATGCAACAATATTACAGGGTCAGCATAAACACCACTCACATCATCCAGGTAATCCGTTGCCGTTTTTCTCACTGCCGCTTCTATATGAAAGGTAGTCATACGACCTACTCTGAATTTAAAGCCACCCCCAAAGATCAAAGCCGTACTTGTCCTCTTATATCGCTTCAAGTCTGGATATTGTACATAGCCTTGCCCTTCCGTACCTAAAGGCTGTAGCTGAACTTTCTCTCCATTATATTTAACATATGGATTAAAGTGAAACACTCCAATACCGGCGAGCAGGTATGGCGAATATCTTTGTTTATTTACAATTGAAGTATATGGCGTAACGGTATATGGTAGGAAGTTAAACTCCAGATGAGCACTGCCCTCAAGTATGTTAGATGAAAAACCCAGGTTGCGGGTATGTTGATAGTAATTATCAGAATAAGCATCATCTGCCCAAACTCTGCCGTCACTTACTCCAATGCGGGCGGAGATCCGTTCATCGAAATTATGTCTGTAGAAAACGCCTCCTGCTGGGTTTGTAAAGCGAAAACTTGTTTGCGTATTCAGATCGCCGAAATAATCTGCCCCACCGACCCACAAACCAAAATCGTTCTTTTGAGCAAGAGCATCATAAGCCAGCAAGGCTATGGATATACTAATAATAAAAATTGATTTCGTAATCAAGCTGACAGCAGAAAGGATTAGTAAAGCGTAGTTATTGTATCGACAAACGAATGTTGAAGAGGCTTTATTATAAAGCTAAAGTAAGGGGTTTCCTGATGCATACTTATCTCTATTTTATAATTTTTTCCTGGCATATATACGGCCATGTTTAATACTCAGCAACTATTTTCTGGTGTCGGCTCCCCACATCAGTTTTTTTCTAAGTGTTTCAAGAAAATGATGATCTGGAAGGCGAATAAGTCCGAGGGTAAAGCTGCTTTTTTTTACCGCCAGCTGGGTAGAGCTGTCAATAGGCTCAGTGCGTGAGTCAAGTGTGCAGAAGAATTGCTCAAACCGGCCTTCGATCTCAAAAGAAATAATGCTGCTGTCAGAGACAATCATGGGTCTCACATTAAGGTTATGAGGCGCTATTGGTGTAATCACAAAATTTTCGGAAGTAGGCATGATGATGGGTCCGCCACAACTTAGGGAATAAGCGGTAGAGCCTGTTGGTGTTGCAATAATCAGCCCATCGGCTAAATAGGAATTCAGCAGTTCTCCGTTTATATAGGTATGTATAGTAATCATTGCCGAGGCATCTTTTTTATGCACTGTTACATCATTCAGGGCATATTTCACATCGCCAAAAAGAGAAGGGTTAGAATCCAGCTCGAGGAGCGTTCTTCGATCAATAATGTAGGCACCGCGGGAAATACAGTCTATTGCGTATTCAATTTCTTCTTTCCCGATGTCTGCTAAAAAACCAAGACGACCAATGTTAATGCCCATGATCAGAATTGGATAATCACGAACAAAGGTGAGCGTATCAAGCAATGTTCCATCGCCGCCAAGTGAAAACATGTATTCTACTTTATCACGGATGTCCTCATGGGTTTCAAAAGTGGCTATGCCGGATCTTGTTTTTATCTCAGACCAGACGCTTTCAAAAAAATTCTTATAAATAAAGACACCAATCTTCTTCGAAGCGAGATGATCAAGTATTTTTTGAAGGACAGGAATGTCTTCTGGTTTAATATTTCGGCAGTATATAGCTATGTTCATTGCAGAGATTTAATGCAATCGCTTTTAAGACGTTCACATTTTAATAGTAGTAATGTAGACTATGGATATTAGTGGAACAAATGAAGATTTAATTCGAAGCAATCTACAAATCAAAAAAATGAATTTACGTGAAAGTAGAACCCATGCTCGCCAAGCTTATTAATTGCATAGTCGAACCGAAAGGTTGTATCATATATAAGTGAGAGGTCGAAGCCTAAACCACCTCCAAGGAGTAAGGTATTATTTAATGGATTATTTTCAAAGTATAAATCATCCTTTACATATCCTGCATTAATGAACATTCGTGCGTATAATGTAATAGGAATGCGGGCACCTTTAAGAAAAGGGTTATTCTCAGAAGTTTTAAGTTTTACATTGAGAAGCCGGTTTTTCAGATCGAGTTTCGTATAACCATAACTCTGTCCGTCAATAACATAATATTCATAACCACTGACGTAGTCTTTGCTGTAGCCGAGACCACGATCAAGATTGTATGGCTGTTTTGTGGGAAATGAAAGTTTAACCTTGTTTTGACTGGAAACAAACCAATTTTTCCTGAAGGGTATATAATGATCGTATCGGGCTGAACCCGAGATCAAATTAACATTATCAAATAAGCCAATGCCCAATTTCGATAAAGTTATTTCGAAGAAACTACCATTCAACGGATAGGCTGCAATGTCTCTGTAATCACGAATGACTGTTGCCTGTGCGGTAAAATATCTCTGATAGGTTTGGCCATTTAGGAAATAATCGGGGTTCAAAAGTGCGGCCGTATCACTGATTTTATTATCGTTGTAACTGAGTGTGAAAACATAACGATTATAGAATGCAGGCTTGTAAATGATGTCTGTCTGGATTGTAAGATTTCGTTTCTGAAACTCGTCTACATCCTGATATATAAGGTCTTTGTTATTAGCAAAGCCATAGGTTATATTTTTAGAACGGCTGTACGAAGTATTAAATTTTAACCCAAGGTCTTGCCGGGCATTAATATATGGTATGTTATACTGCACCTGGTAAAGTTGTGAATAGCCAAAAAGTAAGGCCAGTTTAAGATCCTCATCCCTGCCGCGGACATTCTGCTGATAATAACGCAATCCAAACTGTAGCCATTTGAGATCGTGATTGTGTTCGACCCACCATACATTTAAATTCCTATCGTATAAATCAAGGCTTGGCACCGGGAAGGTATACCATCGTTCTCTCACAATAACGTTTATGTCTATTGCATCTCCGACCCAATTTTTAATATTTATTACTACCTCATTAAATAAGCCAATGTTCATAAGGTTATTTCGGCTTTCCTCAATTTCTGATGTAAGGTCGGGAAGGGTTAAGGTATCATCAGTAAGGAAAGTTATTTCACGAAGAACAATCTGAGGTTTGGTTTTTCTGTTACCTTCAATTAAAATAGAATGAATTGTAACAAAAGCCAGCGAAGAGTCAGGTTTATATGCCAATGAATCTGACTGCGCATTGGCAACGAAATCAGGACCTATAAAAGCAATCATTAATACCAACCCTACGAGCATCATCGTCCTCATATAACCGAAAGTATAATAAAAGTATGAGGTGACTTTGGGAATGGCTGAAATCAAATATTCAAATAATTCATAAGCGAGTCGTAGCGCTCTTTCAGATTGTCAAAATATTCAGCCTCCTGGAAAGTTTCTTTTACTACATAATTAAAACGATTCAGATCCGAAATAATGGGTTGCAGCTCGGTTTGATTTACCTTGATGGTAAGTTCCATTTTAGTGGAATCGTAATTAGTTCCGGCAAAGGTGCAAAGGATCCTTGCGTGGTTAGATTCTATGATGCGAGCGATGTCTGATAGCAGATAATCATGAACAGATATTTCCAGTACGATAATTCCGCCAGGTTCAAGAATATCCGTTTGAATGGCAAAGTAATTTAAGAGGTCATCTTTTGTGATGAGCCCAATATAATTTTCTTCTTTATCAATTACCGGAACAACTGAAAGACGAAATTCTGTGGAAACCTTCAGCACTTCAAACAGGTGTTCATAATCATGTATGAAGGGCCGCATAAACGACAAAGGAAGGCTGCCAATAGGATCTTCCTCACCATGGGCATTAAGGATATCTTCCTCTGAAATCAATCCGAGTAACTGGTTTTCGTTTACAATGGGTAAATGGCTCACATGAAAATCATGCATAAGCCGTAGCGCGCGGGCACCAGTATCAGATGTTTTAAGTGTGGCAACATTTTTTGTAACCAGGTCGAGCGCTTTCATCAGGCAGCCACTTTCAATTTTTGTAAGAATTCATTCAGTATTCTGTTAAACTCGAGGGGTTTTTCCATCATAGGGGCGTGGCCGCATTCTTCAACCAATACAAGCTCTGAGTTTACAAGTAAGCGTTGAAAATCTTCGGCTACAAAAGGCGGCGTGATCTTGTCTTCTTTTCCCCAGATAAGTAACACAGGCATGGTAAGACGATGCAACAGCTTTGCCAGATTTTCACGCATCGCAGATTTAGCCATAGAAATGATGCGAATTGCTTTGCCACGATTGTTGCAGATCTCATATATTTCATCTACTAACTCCTTTGTAGCCACGTTAGGATCATAAAATGTGTAGCCTGTCCGGTCTTTGATGTATTCATAATCGCCACGCTTAGGGTATCCACCACCCAATGAATCTTCAAACAAGCCTGAGCTGCCGGTGAGTACCATGGCCCGAATTTTATTCGGCTGATCAAGAGCATAAAGTTGCGCAATATGGCCACCCAATGAGTTTCCTACTAATATCATTGAATCATAACCGCGCATATCTACAAATTGGCGAACGTACTTTAC
>JACCZZ010000038.1 GCA_013695715.1 Chitinophagales bacterium
CCACTATTACTCCTGGGTTCTTCATTTCCTCTTCAAATTCCTCCGGTGAAAGGGCTTTCATACTTCTAATAAGCACATCATCGAGGGAATTATACCCATTTTTATTTATCTCTGCGTTAAGTGAGAAATAGGGTGGCGGTTTCGATAAGCCCAGTGTAACCGTGTTTATAAACTCATGTCTCGGCAAATCCTGCATGGCATAATTAAGCCTCTTTTGTGCACCAATGGTTGTCCATGTTTCACTACCGATATTTTTGCCGCATGAGGAACCAGGCCCGTGAGCTGGGTAAACAATTACATCATCCGGTAAGGATTTTAATACCTGAAGTGAATCGTATAAGCGATCCGCCATTTCTTCTTTCGAAATTGAGGCTCCGAAAAGATCAGGACGACCAACATCGCCAACAAATAAGGTGTCACCCGTAAAAATGCAATGGGGTAACCCATCTTCATTATAGAGCAAATAGCAGGTAGACTCGGGTGTATGCCCGGGAGTATGAATTACTTCAACCTGCACACCACCTATATGAAAGCGTTGTTTATCTGAGGCAATAATCACCGGGTAGCCCGTGGTGGTTTCAGGACCATAAACAATGGGAGCACCTGTCTTTTTTGCAAGATCAATATGACCTGAAACAAAGTCTGCATGAAAGTGAGTTTCAAAAATATATTTAATGCTTGCATTTTTCTTCTCAGCAAGGTCAATATATGATTGATAGTCACGAAGCGGGTCAATTATTGCGCATTCTCCATTAGATTCAATGAAGTAAGCAGCTTCTGATAAGCAATTGGTATACAGTTGCTCGACGGTCATAAAAATTTGATACGTTTTAGGGGCAGGAATTCCTGCCCCTAAGGTATTACTTTTTAGTTTCGAACTTTTTGATAGTCCCCATTAATTGTTTAATGTTTGAGTAATAAACAGAATAATATATTCTTTTTCCATCCCTACGATACTTCACCAATTCAGCATTACGCAGAATCTTCAGGTGCTGCGAAGTGATGGATTGCTCCAATTTCAATGCACGATAAATTTTGTTAACGTTAATTTCACCATGCTTATCTATAAAAGCAAGAATTTGCATACGAAGTGGATGGGCGAGTGCCTTAATCCTACTCAAACCTTTCTTAGCCAAAGAATAATCCAGCATTAATGTTTCAGCCATGTTTCTAAACTTGTTTGATTCGGATACTACAACAAAAAAACTGATAAATAGTTTTAAGAATTCTTGATAAATTTTATAATTAGGAAATGTAAATGATGATTAATGCGCAATTTCAATTAGTGTTTGTTAATAAAGAGTGAAAGCCGATCGTTAGACCAGCTTTCACTTTAGACTTAAGTAACAAATTATTTAGAAAGCTCTTCGACCAGATCGGCAAGTTCAGCTATTCTATCATGGTTAAGAGTATAGTAAATGAATTTTCCATCGCGATCTGTATTAACAACGTTTGCGTTTCTTAAAATTGCTAAATGTTGTGAAGCAACTGATTGCTCAAGCCGCAATTTCACATAGATTTCTGTGACCGTCATTTTACCATTATCTTCCAATAATCTTATTATAGATTGACGAAGTTTATGATTAACCGCACGTAGTACACCGGCAGCCTTTTTAAGGGCAACGTAATCAATGCGTATGGACATTTTAGAACTACCATTCTTAGAAACAAGAGTTAGTTCAGGAACTGCAATTTTCGGCATGATCAGGGGTTTTTTAGTTGAGGAATTAGGGCAAATTCATATGATTATCAAATTCAATGCCGAAGGGTTCTAAGAAATTTTTCACCGTTTGTCTGTTATAAGAATCAAGAAAGTGCATCAGTAGCAATCAAGTTAGGCAGCCGGATATTTTTGACTTATATACGGAGGTTTAATATAATTGGGTTCAAATAAAACCATATCGCAGAATTTTTTACCCCTCAATTTTTTTTCTGCTAACAAAACCATCCATCTGGCAGATGGTATGGTGACTGAATCGTAAACTAAGGAATCATTATTTAAAATGCTTCTGCATTTTTCAACCCCGCTGCCGCCAAGCACCACCTTTTTTTGTTTAATCTCATCCTCGAGGAATTTAGGAAAAAGAACCAGGTGAGATGAAGCTTTCAACACTTCACCCTCCTGTTTATATAATCCATAGTAAATCTCATTCCTTCTTGCATCTATTGTCGGGCAGTATAACAATTCATCAGACATATGTTGAAGGTATAGACCATTAGCGAGCGCTTGCAAAGAATCAATAACTATTAATGGTTTACTCAACGCATAGCACAAACCCTTTGCAGTAGCTGCACCTATTCTCAGACCCGTGTAGGACCCCGGGCCGGCACTGACTGCAATTGCATCTAAACTATGCAAATTTATGTGATGGTGATTGGTCAATTCATCAATCATTACAGCAAGGATAGATGCGTGATTGGCATTTTGCAGTACTTCTTCAAAGCCTAAAATCTCTCCGTCATGGCTCAAGGCCACAGAACAGCATTCAGAAGAAGTTTCAAGATTAAGAATCAATCGGAATTAAATAAAAAGCTGAAATGGCTATATGATTTCCTTAACTGATATATAGCGTTCTTTACTTCTCTTTTAAAATATTACATGCAATTCACTGTTCATATCTCCACGCTTTACAATCACAGTCGCGTTATCTCCTTTATTGAAACCTGAGAGAGCTTTCATATAAGTCATAATATCAGAAACCTGAAATTCGCCGATTGAAAGGATTACGTCTCCTTTCTTTATACCGGCTAAAAAGCCGGGTTTCCCTTCATCAACTCCATCTACCCTTAACCCCACTCCATCATAAAGATAATCCGGAATTATGCCAAGCCTAACTTTAAACTGAGGTATATCTCCTCCATCGCTTTCCTTTGTTTTTGAAAAAGGAAATGTTCCTTTAGCATCCAAAACCATGATGATGGAATCAATTAGTTGCACAATGGTGGCTTCTTTAGTAAAATTTATTTTGTCCGCATCATCACTCGGCTTATGATAATCTTCGTGAGTACCTGTAAAAAAATTCAGTACAGGAATATTAGCATAATAAAATGAAGTATGGTCTGTCGGGCCTGTTCCGTTATCGCTTATTTTAAATTTCAGATCCTCATAAGACAGGGTAGAAATAAATTCAAAATCTGCCGGTGAAGTACCAATTCCGCTTATTTCTATTCCCTTTTCAGGATCATATCTGCCAATCATATCCATATTGACCATATAGTTGATCTTAGAGGTATCGTAAGTAGCATGTTCAACCCAGTACTTCGATCCTATAAGTCCGAGTTCTTCTCCTGAGAAATTGATAAATAGATAATTGTTTTTTTCCCTGATAGTATTATTTCCGAGGTGCCGGGCAATTTCAATCACTGCTGCTGTACCGCTTGCATTGTCATCGGCTCCATTGTGTATAGCTGGTTCGCCCCGGTATAGGGAGTTGCTGAAGTCGCCATATCCGAGGTGATCGAAATGAGCGCCAATTACAACAGTTGAAGGGGCACCATTATCAATAAATGATACAATGTTATGGCCTGTGAGCGTAACTTTTTCAAGATGGGTTATGATTTCTGCGCTATTGAATTCATTTCTTAATACTTGTTTCAGAGCATCATGTTTAACGAAGATTACCGGAATATCAGCCGAGGGTGTGTTTATATCAAGGTTAGCTTCGAGATCATCTGCATTTGGAAGGCTATTTGTAAAAATTACAGCAGAAGCACCTTTACTCTTTGCATTTTCAATCTTGGTATGAATATCTGCATACGCAGCATAAGGCGAATGGGGATTATCTCCATCGGGCGTGCTGGTTTCCATAAGATAGATATTTCCTTTTAAAATAGGAGAGAAGTTTTTATAGCTGTCGTATACTAACTCCTGAGCTATAATTCCGAATCCTACATCTGTAATTTTGGCCTTAACGGTTTTATTGGAGGAGACATTTAGGGGATAGTAGTCCTCATTTAATTTTAGATGAACCCCGTTAATTACAAGTTCATTTTTCCCATTCAACTTCCTGCCATAGGTGAATGTAAAGGGCTGTAGAAATCCATCTTCACCTTTGGGGATAATCCCGATGCTTTTGTATTGTTTGATAATATATTTATAAGCTTTTTTTTCTCCCTGTGAGCCCGTATTTCTTCCTTTTAATTTATCTGATGCAAGGTAATAGACATGTTTTCTGAGGTTTTTTATCAATAGGGAATCAGCCGGACCTGCTGTTATGTTTTTCATACCCAATAAAAAGAAGATTGTAAAAGGCAGGAATATTTTTTTCATGTATGGTTTTATTTTAAAAAAAAGGGCTGTCAACAGGTAAGTTGGCGGCCCCTTCTATTAGCTAAGAAAGAATTTATCTTGATGCAGTCAGGCTTTTCGAATATTCTTCAGGGCTATTCAGCACTTCTATTGCTTTGGTTACTACGGGATCATTTTTTAGAGAAGCTTCAAGGCGTCCGTTCTGATAATAATAACGGCTTACTATTTCCTCTTCCAGCAGCCCTTTGATTTGATCTCTGTTCTTAATGAGGTCCTTTTGCTTATCATGAATCATTTGTCCCTGCAGGGTTATAAATTGATCTTTTACTGCGCCCCAGTAATCTTCTTTTTCGGCGGTCTCTTTGAAATCCTTGAGCTTTTCTTCCGTTTTAGTAGTGTAGTCATATTCTTTATCACTCAAATAATCGATAAATGCCTTGTATTCATCATCAGTAAGGGCAAATTGTTTCGGATCAGATATGGATTCATGGCTCATCCTAAATTGTGTTCCATAATCAAAGATCAGATTTTTTTCTATGAGACTGATAGTAATCGGTGCAAGCTTTTCAGCCTCAAGCGGAAAATCCGGATCTACGCCGCCTCCATCATAAACAGTTCGCCCATTCTTTGTTTTGAATGCATTCTTTAAAGAGTCAGCAATTTTCCCAACGCTGCCGTCCTCATTCCGGTGGGCATAATCTATAGCCTGAATACAACGTCCGCTAGGAGTGAAATAATGGGCCGTAGTAACTTTGAGTTGTGTTCCATAACTCAGTTGACGGGTTGTCTGTACCAATCCTTTTCCAAAGGTCTTCTGGCCAACTATTACCCCCCGATCATAGTCTTGTACAGTTCCTGAAACAATTTCTGAAGCTGAGGCAGAGCCACTATTGGTGAGGATGGCAAGCGGTATTTTTGTATCAACTGCACCGTCAAGAGCATAAAATACCTTATCCCATTCCTTTACTTTACCGCGAGTGCTCACAATTTCATTTCCTTTATCAATAAAAATATTAGAAACATTCACCGCTTCATTTAATAAGCCCCCTGGATTTCCTCTCAAATCAAATACAATTCCTTTCAATGTATTGGAGCTCTCTAACTGCTGTAAGGCTTTCTCTACCTCCTGGCCACAGCCTTCAGTAAATTGAGTCAGCCTTATATAGCCAATATCGCTGTTTAGCATTCCATAATAGGGCACACTGCTAACCTTTATCTCTTCCCGCACAAGAGTTTTTAATGTAGGATTTTTTTCGCCTGGACGCAGAATAAGAAGTTTTACATCAGTTCCGGGAGTACCCTTTAAGATTTTACTTATATCATCAGTATTCTTTCCTGTGGTAGACTTTCCATCTACTTCAAGAATAACATCTCCGGCACGAAGACCACTTTTATCTGCCGGAAAATTCTGGTAAGGTTCAGCGATTACAACATTGTCTCCTGCCTTCCTGATAAGTGCCCCAATGCCACCGTATTTTCCCGTAGTTTGGAAACGATAGCCTTCCATATCTGCTTCTGATATATAATTAGTGTAAGGATCAAGAGATTCAAGCATGGCATCTATGCCAGTGCGCATAAACTTTGCAGGTTCCACATCTTCTACATAATAGGAATTCACCTCTTTATATAGAGTAGCAAAAATGTCCAGGTTCTTTGATATCTCGAAATAATTATCCTTTACTGCTGCAATAGGAATGAGTGCCACGAGTAATATAGCCGCCAGCAACAGCGGTCTTCTAAGTTTCTTCAGCATGTGTTGGTCAGAATTTATTAATAGTGCCTATATACACGGTTAAAAACCGATTCATTCTAAGCAAAACGAAATTAGAGGAAAATTATTTATTCAGCTTCAACATTTAGGCGAGAAGCCATATTAATTCGTCGAAATACCTGGTCAAGAAAGTTGTCTTAATATAACCAAAAAGCAGTGAGCTTGATATTGAAGCTAATAAATTAAGGAACCGGATCATGACCATGCCTTCCCCAGGGATGGCAAGCCGCAATTCTTCGCACAGCCATCCATCCACCTTTTAATGAACCATATTTTTCTATTGCCTTTAAGGCATATTCCGAACAAGTAGGGCTAAAACGGCAGGATGGACTAATCCATGGAGAGATTACATGTTGATAAGACCGAATAATGATCATTAAGAACCTACTGATTATTTTTCCTGACAACTGCATTAATTTCAGTGAGTGTTTTGATTATCAAGATAATCTTTGACTTAACAAGTTCAAACGGTTCAATATTTTTAGACGTGTAAATAAAGGCTATCAATAGATTTTGATTGGTGCTCTTTAAAGACTCATATAGTAAAGGTTTATTCAACCGGTATGCTTCTCTTATTAATCGCTTTATACGATTGCGGTCTACAGCACGGGAAAATATTTTAGCCGGAACGGAGATCAAAAGTTGTGCGGGAGCCTGTAGTTCCAACTTTTTTTTAAGGTATTGAACCTTGAAGGGATATATAAAAAACGATGATCCTTTTTGAAACAGTTCGTCTATAAGTTTTTTACGGCAAAGGCGATCTTGCTTTTTGAATGTAAAATGATGGCTTGATGGATTTGTACTCACCGATAGTGGCCATGCAATTGTGGTCTTCAGGTAGCTTAACGTCCCGATACTACTTCAAGCTTTTTTCATCAGAGACAGTTAGTTTCTTCCGACCTTGTCTTCTGCGGCTGCTTAGCACGGCGCGGCCATCCTTCGACTTCATACGTTCACGAAATCCATGCTTGTTTTTCCGCTTTGTGGTAGATGGTTGATACGTTCTCTTCATGATTTACTCAATTTTGATCGAACAAAGATAGAAGTTAATTTATTCTATTCTGAAAGCACATTAATGCTGGAGTTCTTTGCTTTATGCATTCATCGAAATCAAAAACTCCTCATTTGACTTGGTGCCTCTCATGCGATCGAGCAGAAATTTCATCGCTTCCTCACTCGTCATATCGGCTAAATGGTTGCGTAATATCCACATACGCTGTAACATTTCGCGGTCGAGCAACAGGTCTTCACGGCGTGTGCTGGAACCTGTAACGTCTACGGCAGGAAAGATGCGTTTGTTTGATAATTTTCTGTCAAGCTGCAACTCCATGTTTCCTGTTCCCTTGAATTCTTCAAAAATAACTTCATCCATTTTTGAGCCTGTATCAATGAGAGCAGTAGCCAGAATTGTGAGTGATCCACCATGCTCAATATTCCTTGCAGCACCAAAAAATTGCTTGGGCTTATGTAAGGCATTCGCTTCAACACCACCTGATAATACTTTTCCCGATGCAGGCGAAACTGTGTTGTGCGCCCTTGCAAGCCGGGTGATAGAATCAAGAAGAATGACAACATCATTGCCGCATTCAACCATACGTTTTGCCTTTTCAAGAACAATGGCAGCCACCTTGACATGTTTCTCAGCAGGTTCGTCGAACGTAGAGGCAACTACTTCAGCACGAACACTTCGCTCCATATCAGTCACCTCCTCTGGCCGCTCATCCACAAGCAGTACGATCAGGTATACTTCAGGATGGTTTTTCGCGATAGCGTTGGCTACTGCTTTAAGCAGCATCGTCTTTCCGGTTTTAGGTTGAGCCACAATTAATCCGCGCTGTCCCTTTCCTATCGGAGTAAACATATCTATCACCCTCGTGGAGTAATCATTTGATTCCATAAAGAGATCGAGCTTCTCATCTGGAAAAAGAGGTGTGAGATAATCGAAAGGCACACGGTCACGAATCTCTTCAGGCTTTCTGCCATTAATAGATGCTACCTTCAAAAGAGCAAAATATTTTTCACCCTCCTTCGGCGGCCGCACTGAGCCTGTAACAGTATCGCCGGTTTTTATTCCAAAAAGCTTTATTTGCGAGGGAGAAACATATATATCATCAGGAGATGACAAATAGTTATAATCTGAAGACCTAAGAAAACCATAACCATCGCTCATAATTTCCAGAACACCCTCTCCTTCAACCATTCCATCAAGGTCAACATTGAAGGCTACCTCTTTACGAAATGGAAGACGCTGAAACTGTCCGTTCTTCTCATAACGGATAGCATCTTCTGATTTTTCTTCAGGTACAGATGATTGTTCCTGAGGAAGCGTCGGTTCAACTTTTAGTTCAACTTGTTGCTCTTCTTCCCTTTCTGCCTCTTGTTCAATTTTTGGCTGAGGTGCGGGCTCAAGCTCACCTGCAGGTATAGATGAATGAGGTGCTTCTTGTGCTACTGTTGCTGTTTCCTCAACTAGAGTGGTGATTTTTCGTCGGCGAACCTTAGGCTTATTGTCGTCAGCAGCTTGTTTAGAAAGATCAGGCGCTATAGACTGCTTATCAAGAATTTTATAAATAAGATCTTGCTTTACAAGTTTCTGATGATTTTCGATTTTCAGAGTCTCAGCAATATCTTTAAGCTCAGGGACGAGCATCTCGTTCAATTGCAGAATGTCGTACATAAATGGAGGTTCGATGAGTTAAAACTTTAAATGCAGTTGTTTTGCATTATTCGCAGGGAGGTAAGCCTGATCCTGCTAATGAGTAATGATGAAATAGATTATTTGGCTTTAATAAATTGAATCCCCGAAAGAGGAATAACTATGCAGCAAATGTATGTAAAGAAATCTAAACAAAAAATTCAATAATCTTCAATCATACTAAAGTAAAGGTAATGATTTATAAGCGGTAAAATTACAGAGTTTTTTTGATATTCAAAAATAACTGCAAGGCAGATTAGACATGTTTCACTTCTTCCAAAATAAGAATCATTTAACCTTCTATAATTTAAATTTGCTGCAATAAAATATGAACAACACCTTATGAGGCAATACGCCCATGTTTTCTTCGACCTCGATGAAACCTTATGGGATTTTAAGCGAAATTCGGTAGAGACTCTGGAAGAGGTCCTTAAATTATATAAATTGGAAAGTAAGGGAGTTAACACTTCCTTGTTTTCTGAAAGGTACCATTACCACAATAGTGTTTACTGGGGTTTATTCAGGAAAGGAATGATAGCAAGAGAAGAGCTGCGGATAATTCGGTTTACTTCTACTCTTAAGGAATTTGAATTAACAGATAACGAGCTTGCCATAAGAATGTCTGAATCTTACCTTACCCTACTTCCAACCAAAACAAAATTATACGATGATGCACACGAAATACTCAGTTATTTACAAGCTAAATATTCATTGCACATCATTACCAATGGGTTTGAAGAGGTGCAGATTATGAAACTTCGTAACTCAGGAATCACTGCTTATTTTAAATATGTAATCTCATCTGAAATGGCAGGAAGCCAGAAACCCAACAGAGAAATCTTCAAATATGCTTTCAACAAAACAAATGCCTCAGTACTCGATAGCATATTCATTGGCGATAGCATTGAAGCGGATATTCAGGGAGCTAAATCAGTGGGAATGGACCATGTGCTTTTTAATCCAGATAGAATACAACACCTGGAACAAGTGACCTATGAAATAAATGCGCTTAAGGAGCTGAAAACGTTTCTTTAACTATAGGGTAGAAGCCTAATTCATAAGTCGATAAAAAGTACCAGATGTTCCAACTCAATAACCTTAGGCGAATGGAACATTTACAAAGATTTATTTTTGCGTTAGTTTTTCTTATCAGGAAATATTGAACAATGAAACCCTACAAAAGCTTATTGTTTTACAAATACATCCGTATTCAGGATGCCGAACAATTTGCAGCTGATCATCTTTTTTT
>JACCZZ010000083.1 GCA_013695715.1 Chitinophagales bacterium
TTCGGGAGTCATTGCCTTTTTTAAAAGACATGGATTCTTTCGAATTGAAACCTAAGAACGTTAAGTAGTTGAATTTTGGTTTAATATTCATGAATGGACAAACAGCTCTTTTTATTACGTGAAGAAAAGTGGTTTGCACTCCGAAAAAAATTAAAAGATCAATTCAGCAAAGCGCCTGACCTTAATGCAATACTTTTTCTTGTAGGAATACGGGAACTCGGACAATTTAAAAAGAAATTCACAAAGGAAGAAAAACAGGACCTTATGCATATTGCTACATGCAGCGTGCTGAGCCGATCAGGTTATTATGCATTGGAAGGCACTGATCAGGATGGCTGGCCTCACTGGATAGCCACAAAAAAGCTTCCCATCATGGACCTTATTGAACAGGAAGATTTCTTAAAAGATCACATCATTATATATTTTGAAGAAATGGATTATTGAGGCGTATAAATCTCTGCTTCATATTATCACACCATAAATTACATGAGATGAAGCTTGCATTAAATTGGTTTGAAATTCCCACTGAAAATTTCGAGCGTGCTAAAGGCTTTTATGAAAACCTTTTCAATTTCAAGATGCAGGTGCTTATTAACGAAGCATCTTTTAAAATGGGATTGCTCTCCAGTGAAAAGAGCGCCGCAGGAGCCATAGTATGGCATCCGGATTTTTACAAGCCAAGCAGCGCAGAAGGCGTTCTGATATATTTTGATGGGAATCCGGATCTTATTGAAGTTCTTAATAGGGTAGAATCTGCCGGAGGTAAAATACTTATTCGAAAGCGGCAGATATCTGAAGATTTTGGGTACATGGCTGTTTTTACTGATAGTGAAGGCAACAGGCTTGCCCTCCATTCAAAAACGTAATTTTGAATCCTGGTAAATTGTTATGATTATGAAAAAATTGCTAATATTTCTTCCCTTCTGCCTGCTCTCCTTTAAGCCAAAAGAAAAGAGACATACGCTTGAAGTAACAACTGATTATGGCGTGATCAGGGTAATGCTTTACAATGAAACCCCTCAGCACCGCGACAATATTTTAAAATTAGTAAACGAACATTTTTACGACAGCACTCTTTTTCATCGGGTTATTAAAGATTTTATGATCCAGGGTGGAGATCCACAGTCAAAACATGCAGCAGCCCGTCAAATGCTGGGTGAAGGCGATGTGGGGTATACAATACCTGCAGAGTTTAGTCCGAAACTTTATCATAAAAAAGGTGTGATTGCAGCAGCACGCGACGACAATCCGGAGAAGCGATCTTCCGGTTGCCAGTTTTATATTGTGGAAGGAAAGCCAGCTACTGATGCAGAACTGGATGGTGTAGAAAAAAGTACAGGAGTAAAATATTCTGTGGAACAGCGTGAGCTTTACAAAAGCATTGGGGGAACACCGCGTCTCGATCAGAATTATACAGTATATGGTGAGGTATATGAGGGGTTAAGTGTAGTAGATTCTATCGCCCATGTTCCTACAGATCGCAGCGACCGTCCAGTAAAAGATGTAAGAATGTTTATTAAGGAAGGAAAAAAGATAAAAGTGAAATAACTTCTAAATACATCAAGACCAATTATCCTCTATGAAATCCCTCTAAAGTTATGAGTCGCAATTAATCTCTGAATAACCTATACTCTAAGGCGTTAAATTCGTCCTCGGATTAACACAAAGGGTGTCATGGTGAGTGAGCCTGCCTTGAGTTTATCGAGCAAAATGGATGTGGAAACAAGAGCGCTGTCATGGTGAATTTATCGAACCATTAAGCGCGAGCAATGCCGGAAAAAATGATTATAAGAATAGAAATTCCCTCCGCTTAATGGTTCGATCGGCTCACCATGACAACGCTCTTTACACTGGAAGAGCTCTGGTTCAACATGACAACACTTCGAATTCAATAACCACAAAGCCATAATTATTATTTGTATAAACTGAATACATCCAAAGATCAGCGCAACAACTAAATTAAAGTTATTAATTTTCAACTAAGACACTACCTAAGATTCAACTGAGACACTAACAATTCATTGTATAAAGTGTCTAGAAATTCCTATCTTGTCATTATCAAGCAGGTGAATGGCAAGCTATTTATATAAACGTATCCTTTATTTTATTCCAACGCTTGTTGTAATCTCTTTACTTGCTTTTGTAATTAGTGTGAATGCTCCCGGCGATCCCGTAGAGCGGTTGCTTACCTCAGCCGAGTCAGGAGATATAGCAAACAGGCCAACCCAAGCTCAAGCAGAAGATAGAATCTACTGGACCCATCGTCTGGGTTTAGATCTGCCGGTATTTTATTTCAGCATCAGCCCTTTGTCTTACCCTGATACTTTGTTTAAGATCATTGACAAGGGAGAGCGCAATGCCCTTAAATCTCTTATCAGTGAATCCGGCAACTGGAAATCAATAGAGCGTTATCATCAAATGTTGCAAAAACTCTATGCATCACATGATGAATTACCCATAAAATCATTGATGTTAATTTATGATAGAAATGAACTTCGTGAAGCGATTAATAAATCCCAGTTTAATACATTGTCACTTCTCTCCAGTTCACGCGCTCCGATTATCAGGTTAAGAATAAATGAATTAGCGTCTCTGTATTCTGATTATCCATTTTTCAAAACACAACAATCATTACTTAACAAAACATCAGTGGCCTATGAGCAAGTTTTAGTTTCAGAACAAATATGGAAAAACTATCTCCCTAGATTTCAATTTTATCCAAAGAATCAATATCACCGCTGGATTTTTGGTGACGGCAACTGGCTAACAGGTAAAGGCAGCACCCATTCCAAAGGATTGATTCGCGGAGATCTGGGCATGTCTTACATCAATAAAATGCCTGTAAATACAGTAATCGCTGACCGGATTGGTTGGTCATTGTTTTTTACATTGGCTTCTGTAATTATTGCCTACCTCATCAGTATCCCGATAGGCATTCGCGCAGCAACAAAACATGGATCTTTATTCGATCGAACTACTTCAGTAATCCTTTTTATGCTGCATTCAATGCCCTCCTTCTGGGTAGCTACCTTGCTTCTCATCTTTTTTGCAAATACCGATCTGCTGCATTTATTTCCTGCATCGGGAGTGAAGCCTGTTGTCGGGTATCCTGCAAGCGCAGGTTTTTTTTCTAAAGCAAAGCTGTCATTGCCTTACCTGATATTGCCGATTATTGCTTACACTTATGGATCACTTGCATTTATCAGCCGGCTTACCCGTGTTGCCATGCTTGAAGTGCTGAACCTGGATTACATACGCACGGCTCGGGCTAAAGGACTGCTCGAGAGTTCAGTTATTTACAAACATGGGTTTAGGAATGCATTATTGCCACTCATTACCATATTCGCAAATATTCTTCCTGTCGCGATTGGGGGTTCGGTAATATTAGAAACAATTTTTTCCATACCTGGAATGGGCTTAGAAACATATCAGGCCATTCAAACTCAAAATTATCCAATGATTGTAGGCGTCTTCACCATAACCGGCATACTAACTCTTACCGGTTATCTTATTGCCGATCTTCTTTATGCAGCTGCAGATCCGAGAATATCATACTTGAAAAATTGAGCCATGCAAAGCAGGCAGCAGCCGTTTCGTTTTAGTGCTAATGCATGGAGACAATTTAAGAGAAATAAGCCTGCGTTGCTGTCACTTTTTATATTGTTGTTACTTACCATGGTTGCTGTGCTGGCACCTCTCATCGCAAATGACAGACCGTTGTATATCAAGTTGAATGGTGAAAACTTCTATCCGGCTTTTACAAATTCTCATTTGTATAATATAAAAGATTATGATGGCTCTTTAAAAAAAATTCAGATTGATATTGCTGATTGGCGACAATTCAAAGCAGACAAGGTCATATGGGCACCTGTTGTATATTCTCCGGCTAAGGGAGATTATGTCAATTATGCATTTGTTAGTCCATTCAGTACTCAAAAATTTTTAAATGAAAGCGGAGAAATAGTAAGCATGCCTTCGCGCTATCGTCATTGGCTGGGGACAGGACAGCGGGGTGATGATCTGTTGGCTGGGCTGGTTTATGGCACCCGCATTTCTCTTACCATCGGATTCATCTCTATGAGTATCGCAGCGCTGATTGGAATTTTAGTGGGAGCCTTTGCAGGTTTTTTTGGTGATGATAGGCTCGCTTCGTCAAGGGGCAAATTTATTTTGATGGTGCCTGGCTTGTTCTTAGGATGGTTCTATGCATTTCAAATACGAAGTGTCACACTGTCGGAGGCACTGAGAGAATCTAACTATTACTTTTTCAAACAACTAATGTTAAGCATTGTGATTTTTGCATTTATTATATTCATTTTTTTATTTATAGGAAAACTAGCTGGGAAGCTGCCGTGGTTAAATCGTAAAATGTTAATTCCCATCGATACATTTATATCACGGCTCATTGAAATCTTTGTCTCTCTGCCTATCTTCCTTCTTATAATTACAGTTGCAGCCATTTCAAAGCCATCTATATTCAACCTCATGGTGATCATTGGCCTTACAAACTGGACGGGAATTGCACGTCTTACCCGTGCGGAAATGCTTCGCGTTAGAAACCTGGAATTCATTCAGTCTGCACAGGCAATGGGTTACCACAAGTTGCGCATCATTATGCACCACGCCTTACCAAATGCAATTGCACCTGCTCTGATATCTATCTCATTTGGAATTGCCAACGCTATTCTCATTGAGTCGGGGTTATCCTTTATTGGACTTGGGGTGCCACCAGATGTTGTTACCTGGGGATCGCTGTTGAATGCAGGCCGTGGAAATTTTGATGCATGGTGGATGGTAGTATTTCCAGGTCTCTGCATCTTCATAACGGTCACCACATATAATTTAATTGGTGAAGGACTGCGTGATGCGCTTGATCCTAAGTTAAAAGCATAGTAACAAAACAGATGTTCTGAAGATTAGAATTAGGATTTGACCAAAGTCATCTTTACTGTTTAACTTGAAAATTTATCTGCAATCGAGTACGTTTGTCATTAAAAGTATTTTCATGACACCAGAACAGATCAAGGGAGATGCAAAGAATCACATGGAAAAAACCATTCAGCACCTAGAAGCGGAACTTACAAAGGTGAGGGCAGGAAAAATTTCTCCTGCAATTCTTGATGGCATCTCTATTGATTATTATGGATCTCAGATGCCTATCAACCAGGCCGCAAATGTATCAATCATGGATGCCCGGACATTGAGCATTCAGCCTTGGGAAAAAAAGATGCTGGAGGTAATAGAAAGAGCTATTCTTGCTGCTAATATCGGAATCACGCCACATAATGATGGCACGATAGTGAAGCTGTATCAGCCGCCCTTGACAGAGGAACGACGGAAGGAGTTTGTAAAAAAGGCTCATGCTGTCGCAGAAAGCACACGTGTAAGCGTACGCAACATCAGACGTGAAGCAGTTGATCAGATAAAGAAACTTGGTAAGGAAAATATATCAGAAGACCAGATAAAAGATGCTGAAGCTGACATGCAAAACATTACCAACAAGTTTATCGCTCAAATAGATAAACACCTCGAGGTGAAAGAAAGAGAGATCATGACTGTTTGAAGATGCAGAAGGGAGGGATAGGAACTACTGAGTATGTTTTTGATTGTTTAATTTGATTTAAGAGGCTTTGCTATTGTCGGCGGTCTATTGATTCTATCTCATACACGAAGTAAGGAGTATCACCTTGCCATGGCATGTTCTTTAATTTCTCTTTATACTTCAGCTTAATTACTGCATTTTCAAAATTGGTAAGGCTGTCAATGATTGCCTTATCAGTAGGTTTTACACTGAACTCCCAGATGTTATTTAATACAGTGTTGTTCTGAGCGTTCATGCCCCCCAGGTTCAGCTCTCCCTCATATGTTTTGAAAAGAAAACCTTTCTTTGAAAATTTCATCAGGTATCCGGTGCGGCTGCCCTCACTATATGTGAAGTTGCCTACGAGCACAAATCCTACAAGACCTACGATAATTATAAGAAAGAAGATGATGAGGAATTTTTTCATAGTATTTGGATGCCTTCAAATATAACTTTTACTATGCAATTTGGGTCGTGGCTATGTGAAACTAAGGTATACCAGATTTTAATAGCTAATTAAAATGATCAGTAAACTATAATAACAAAATGCTTACTTCTTACATACAAAAACAAAGGCAGGCGGAATGTTGATAGGTTCAAACTGCACTTTAACCTTACTGAAATATTTTTTAAACCTTCGATATTGAATCAATGAATAGGAGAATTGTATCAGAGTTGTATGCTTGTCTGACGCATAATAAATAGCTCGCATAATTTGTTCGCATTCAGTTTCGGGAAGAATTCCAAATGGAATAGATGAAATAATGTAATTTTTAGCTGGGAACTTAATAGAACTTACAAATTCCTTAATGTCTGAGGCAGATTTATTAATAACTTTCAAACGTGGGTCAGCAATCTTAGCAAGCTCAATACAAAAGGCCTTATTTACCTCAAAGGCATATAATATAGCATCGGAGCGCATGCCGCGAAGCAATTCCTTCGTAATGCGCCCGTTACCGGGGCCGAGTTCGATCAGACAACCAGCATTCTTAAAATTTATATTTCGAATAATCCTGCGTACCAACCTGTGAGAGCTAAAGGCTACAGCACCAGATGTTTTAAAAGTTTTTAGCAGCTCTGAGGGCAAAGGGAAAAATTCAGGTAGTTTACTTATTGTATGAGTCGCAAAGGTATTCTCTCTTGATTAAGGATGCACTTATTCCACAAGCTATAACTACATCTGCAGCATTGACTTAATTGGATCGGTACCCATTAAGAGATGCTGAGGATTTTCGAGCAACTCTTTTACACGCACAAGAAAACTCACTGATTCTCTACCATCAATGATGCGATGGTCGTAACTTAAAGCTACATACATCATAGGTCTTATTGTCATTTCTTCCGAAATAACGACTACGCGTTCTTCTATTTTATGCATCCCTAAGATTGCTGACTGCGGGAGGTTTATTATAGGAGTAGACATTAAAGACCCAAATACTCCGCCGTTGGTGATAGTGAATGTGCCGCCAGTCATCTCTTCTGGCGATAACTTATTGTCTCTCCCACGCTTGGCTAAGTCTGCAATATTTTGTTCTAATTCCGCAAACGAGAGTGACTCAGCACTTCTAATTACAGGCACAACTAATCCTTTAGGTGTGGAAACGGCGATAGAAATATCACAATAATCATGGTAGATAATATTGTCACCTTCAATATAGGCGTTCACCGCGGGCCACTCCTTCAAAGCAAAGCAAACTGCCTTGGCGAAAAAGCTCATAAATCCAAGTCCAATACCGTGTTTTTCTTTAAATAACTCTTTGTATTTCGTTCTTATTTCAATGATGGATTTCATGTCCACTTCATTGAACGTGGTAAGCATGGCTGTACTGTTTTTAGCTGCTACCAACCGCTTGCTTACGGTTTTACGCAACGAACTCATTGGCTGGCGTTTTTCCCCCCGCTCCTGAGGCTTAACAGTTTCCGTATGCTGTTTAGCTGCTACAGCATCTAACTTAGTGATGCGACCATCCTTGCCTGTGCCATTGGTTACCATTGCACCAGATTCTCTGATGATTTTACCAGCGGCTGGTGAGGGAAAGTTCTTAACATATGTTTCTTTCAGAACTGGAGGTTGAACTGCAGCTTTTTCCTTCTCCTGTGGCGGCGGTACAGCGCTCTCTTTTTTTATTTGAGGTGCTGTCTCAGCTTCAGCTGCAACTTCGGTATCAATTGTACATACGAGATCTCCGATCTTAAGGGAGGAAGCTTCTGCTACAACAATTTTTAGTTGACCACCTTTTTCAGCAGTAAGCTCAAAAGTGGCCTTTTCTGACTCCAACTCACAAAGAACCTCATCTTGTTGAACGATGTCACCATCAGATTTAATCCATTTAGAAAGAGTAACCTCATTAATAGATTCGCCTACGGCTGGAACTTTTATCTCTACAAGCATTCAACTTATTTCATGAGTGAGCCTGCAATTTACCATTCATTTTTCACCTGCCTTTCTAAAAGGTATTACGTAGTGCAAAAAAGAAAGTAATATGTGTGGTATGTCAATCGGCTACCTTTGCACTTCTTGTTTTAAAATCGCCTACATAAGCAGCAAGTGCAATACCGAGTGCTACAAGTATTAAATTTTTGATTATATAATGACCTGCCAATGTAGGTACCAGAAAAGCTTTCCAGGTATATTTTGGCAGTAATATCAAAGGGCCAAATGTTGTGATCATGTGAGGTATAAGCAGGTACAAGGCAAGTCGTTCGAGACCGGGGAAAAGAAAAGCTATTCCAATTGCCATCTCATAACATGCAAAAAATGTTACGAAATTTTGAAAAGGGATGAAAGAGAGTGTTTGCGACCAAAGCTCTTGAACTAAGGCTTCTGCTGGGCTCAGCCCCAAAACTTTTAATAAGCCAAACCAAAAGTACACGGCAAAAAAAGATACTCGCGCAAGAGGGACACAGATTTTTTCTAAGAAAATCAATGCTCTTTTTTCAAAAGAACCCCTTATTTGGCGAATTTCCTGCACTGTCCGTAGATGTTGTACTTGAA
>JACCZZ010000103.1 GCA_013695715.1 Chitinophagales bacterium
GAACGGAAAGTTATGCATCCGCTATATGGTAAATACCTTAAAAAGACAAGGAAGCTGATGGCCCATGATGAAAAGCAGGAGGCGTCCATTGGTGATATGGTGCGAATTATGGAAACACGGCCTATAAGTAAGAGTAAGCGCTGGAGGTTAGTAGAGATACTGGAAAAAGTAAAATAAGTTTCATTATAACCAAGCATTTTCAGGAGCGATGAAGCCGTAGTGGGGTGGTGTTGGTAAAAATTAAATAAAGCAATGATACAGTCGGAATCAAGGTTAAATGTTGCAGATAACAGTGGTGCACGGGAGGTGCTTGTAATCCGCCTTTTAGGTCATTCACGTCAGCGATACGCATCCGTTGGTGATGTAGTAGTGGTAACAGCAAAAGATGTGATACCTGCAGGACAGTTAAAAAAAGGTACAGTTTCAAAAGCTGTGATAGTAAGAACAAAAAAAAGGATTCGCAGAAGGGATGGCTCATACATACGCTTTGATGACAATGCCTGTGTATTGCTTAACCAGTCTGATGAGCCGAGAGGAACAAGAATATTTGGGCCTGTTGCAAGAGAATTGCGTGAGAAGCAATTCATGAAAATCATTTCATTAGCCCCAGAAGTATTATAAGTTATGAGCAAAGTAAAAAATACAGTAAGGCGTTTCAAGCCGAAGGTGCATATAAAGAAGAATGATGTAGTGTTTGTTCGTGCTGGCGATGATAAAGGAAAAAGAGGCAGGGTGCTGGAAGTTATTTTAGAAGACATGAAAGCCATTGTAGAAGGAGTGAATATTGTTTCAAAGCATACAAAGCCCAATGCAAAAAATACGCAGGGCGGCATTGTTAAAAAAGAAGCACCTGTACATATTTCCAAGCTTATGCTTCTCGATCCAAAAGGGGGTAAACCTACACGTGCAGGCAGAAGAACAGAGGACGGAAGGTCCGTCAGGTATGCAAAAAAATCAAATGAGCCAATAAAATAATGGATAAGTATATTCCCAGATTAAAAAAACACTACCAGGAAAATGTAGTGCCTGCCTTGCAAAAGCAGTTCAATTTCACATCTGCTATGCAGGTACCCCGACTTGAAAAAGTAGCTATCAACCAGGGAGTAGGTGCTGCTACAGCAGATAAAAAATTGATTGATCTTTCCGTTGGGGAGGTTTCATCAATCGCAGGCCAGAGAGCAGTGCCAACTAAATCTAAAAAGGATATATCTAATTTTAAGCTTCGGGCAAATACTGCAATTGGTGTGAGAGTTACTTTAAGAGGAGAAAGAATGTATGAATTTCTAGATAGGCTCATAGCAGTGGCATTACCCCGCGTTCGTGATTTTAAAGGGGTAAATGATAAGAGCTTCGATGGAAGGGGAAATTATACGCTCGGAATTACAGAGCATATCATCTTTCCGGAAATTGATATAGATAAGATCACCAAAATTAATGGAATGGACATTACTTTCGTAACAAGTACTTCAGACGATGCTCAGGCTAAGGCATTGCTCTCAGAATTAGGAATACCTTTCAAAAAAGATAAAGTATAATGGCAAAAGAATCTGTAAAAGCAAGAGAGCGTAAAAGAGCCGGGATGGCAGCAAAATTTGCAGTAAGGCGCAAAGCTTTGAAGGCAGCAGGAGATTACGCAGCTCTGGATAAGTTACCTCGAAATGCTTCACCTGTTAGAAAGCACAACCGCTGTCAGCTTACGGGCCGTCCCCGTGGGTATCTTGGAGATTTTGGTATCTCAAGAATAAAATTCCGCGAGCTCGCTTTGAATGGTAAGATTCCGGGAATCACCAAAGCCTCATGGTAAAACCTTTTATTAAAATATTCAAGCTGAAATAACTTATGGTTACTGATCCGATAGCTGATTACCTTACAAGAATGCGTAATGCGCTGGCAGCAAACCATCGCATAGTAGAGATACCTGCTTCGAATATGAAGAAGCGCCTCACGGAACTTTTATATGATAAAGGGTACATCCTGAAGTATAAATTTGAAGATCAGGAAAGAGGGCAGGGTGTGATTAAAATTGCCTTGAAATATAATCAGGTCACTAAGCAGCCAGCCATCCGTTCTTTACGACGAGCCAGCCGGCCAGGATTACGCCGCTACACTAAGTCAGACGATATGCCAAGAGTAATGAGTGGATTAGGAATCTCAATCATCTCTACTTCAAAAGGTCTGATGACAGATAAAGAAGCTAAATCTCAGAAGATTGGTGGTGAAGTGGTATGTTATGTTTTTTAAAGTTTCAGGTTAAGTGTTTCAAGATCATGAAAAATAAATTAGTAAGATGTCACGCATAGGTAAACTTCCGGTCTCATTGCCAAAAGGTGTCGCTTTCTCCGTTTCTCCGGCAAACGAGGTAGTTATTAAAGGACCCAAAGGTCAGCTAACCCAACGTGTTGATCCGGATATAACGTTTAAAGTTGAAGAGGAACAAATTGTTGTAGCCAGGCCAACAGATCAGAAGCGCCATAAAGCATTACATGGTTTATATCGCGCGCTGTTAGCAAATATGGTGAAGGGCGTTACAGATGGATATGAGAAAAAACTAGAACTCGTTGGGGTAGGTTTTAGAGCAACAGTAACCGGCCAGCTTTTGGAATTATCAGTTGGTTTTTCACATCCTGTTGTATTTGCGCTACCAAAGGAGATTAAGGTTTCTGCCGAGCAATTAAAGGGACAAAATCCAATAATTACTCTCCAGAGTTCTGATAAACAATTATTGGGTCAGGTAGCATCAAAGATTCGCGGAGTTAGAAAGCCAGAACCTTATAAAGGAAAAGGTATTAAATACAGCAATGAAATTCTGAGAAGAAAAGCAGGTAAGTCAGCCGCTACAGGAGCAAAGTAGTCAAAAACATATTAATAATCAGCACGTCAGTTACGGCAAATTCCGTAATTAAAGAAAAGATAAGTCAATGATTAAGCAGGAACACAGAAGAAACCGCATCCGTAAGAGGATTCGCAAAAAGTTTTCAGGAACAAAAGATCGGCCCCGGCTTTCAGTGTACAGGAGTAATCGGGATATCTATGCACAAATTATTGATGATGAGCAAGGGCATACTTTAGCTTCAGCATCTTCGCGCAGCATGAAAGATTTATCTGGACCAAAAATTCAACGTTCTAAAGAGGTAGGAATAGCTTTAGCCAAACAAGCACTTGAATCCGGAATTAGTAGTGTCATTTTTGACAGAGGAGGGTACCTGTATCATGGTCGTGTGAAGGCTTTAGCAGAAGGGGCTCGTGAAGGCGGATTGAAATTTTAAGAACCATTATTGAAATAGATATAAAAGATGGCACAAGCAAATATACAGCGGGTAAAAGCAAGTGAACTCGACCTCAAAGAAAAGGTGGTGAATATTCAACGTGTCGCAAAAGTTACCAAAGGAGGTCGAACATTCAGTTTTTCTGCGCTTGTGGTAGTGGGTGATGGCAATGGGATAGTAGGCCAGGGATTGGGTAAAGCCCGTGAGGTGCAGGAAGCGATAACAAAAGGCATTGATGATGCCAAGAAGAACCTGGTGAAAGTGCCTATTTTTAAAGGTACCATTCCTCATGAGCAGATAGCAAAATTCAGCGCTTCCAAAGTTTGGATTAAGCCAGCCTCACATGGTACTGGTGTAATTGCTGGTGGTGCAATGCGGGCTGTACTTGAGAGTGCAGGTGTTACAGATGTATTGGCTAAATCACTTGGTTCAACCAATCCCCATAATGTGGTGAAGGCAACAATAAAAGCTCTTTCTCTTGTAAGAGATCCGCTTACCATCTCACAAACCCGTAATGTGAATCTTAAGAAAGTATTTAATGGCTAACGATTGAGTTAGCTGATGCTGACCTCCATTTTTATAAGTATAAAAAATTAAAGATTAAATAAGGTTCGTGAAATACAATTGAAATGGCAAAAATTAAAATTACTCAGATTAAAAGTGCCATAGACCGGCCTGAGCGTCAAAAAAAGACAATTCGTGCATTAGGCATAAAGAAGCTTAATTCTTCGGTAATTAAGGAAGATACACTTCAAATTCAGGGCATGATAACCAAAGTGCTTCATTTAGTGACTGTAGAAAAAATAGAATTATGAATTTGAGCAATCTTAAACCGGCAGAAGGATCAGTAAAAAAGGTGAAACGGATAGGGCGTGGTCAGGGCAGCGGCCATGGTGGAACCTCCACGCGCGGTAACAAGGGAGCAGGACAGCGCTCAGGTAATAAAAAACGTCGTGGCTTTGAAGGAGGGCAAATGCCTTTACAACGCCGCTTACCTAAATTTGGATTTAAAAATATATTTCGCCGGGAATTTGAAGTAATTAATTTGAGCCGGTTGCAGGAATATGCAGAAAAGTATCAGCTCTCTGCTATAGACCACGAAACTCTTGTGAAGCACGGAATAATCCGGAAGAAGCACCGTGTTAAAATTCTTGGTAACGGGGAACTAAAAATTAAGTTAGATGTAAAGGCTAATGCCATTAGTGAATCAGCAAAGAATGCCATCGAAGCTGCTGGAGGCACAGTTAATCTCGTTCAATAAGGTACATGAAACGATTTATTCAAACCATACAAAACATCTGGAAGATTGAAGACTTGCGTCACAGGATTCTATATACGTTAGGACTTATTTTGGTATATCGTGTGGGGTCTTATATTGTTCTGCCAGGTATTGACCCGATTCAGCTTGAATCAATTTCCTCTCAGGGTACTCAGGGGATCTTCGGATTGCTCGATATTTTTGCAGGCGGTGCATTCTCCAGAGCCTCAATCTTTGCACTTGGAATAATGCCGTATATCTCAGCGTCTATCGTAATGCAATTGGTTACACTTGCCATTCCGAGTTTTCAAAAAATGCAGAAAGAAGGCGAGAGCGGCAGGCGAAAAATCAACCAGATAACAAGATGGCTTACAGTTATTATAACAGCTGCGCAGGCTTCTGCATATGTAGTTTACTTAAGAAGTGGAATGGGGGCTGACGTAGTTATAAACCCTGGGTTATTTTGGATATCTTCTGTAATGATTCTTACTGCGGGTACTATTTTTATTATGTGGATGGGTGAAAAGATCACAGACCGAGGCATTGGTAACGGCATTTCTTTGCTGATTATGGTAGGCATCATTGCACAACTTCCTTTTGCGTTCATTGCAGAATTTGAAAGCCGTTTGAACGAGGGGGGAGGGCTTGTATCGTTTTTGCTTGAACTGGCTGTATTGCTTGCAGTGATTATGATGGTAATACTGCTGGTGCAGGGTACCCGTAAAATTCCGGTTCAATATGCAAAGCGTGTGGTAGGAAATAAGCAATATGGTGGAGTTCGACAATACATCCCTTTAAAAGTAAACGCTTCTGGAGTAATGCCAATTATCTTTGCACAGGCGCTGATGTTTGTTCCCGCAACTGTTGCCCAGTTTTTTCCGGAGTCTGATGCTATGCAGGGAGCAACGGCCTTTACTGACCCTACCTCTGTTTGGTATAATGTGGTTAATTGTGTGCTGATCATCGTTTTTACTTACTTCTATACGGCAATTATTGTAAATCCGATTCAGATGGCTGACGATATGAAGCGCAATGGAGGGTTTATACCAGGAGTAAAACCGGGCAAGCAAACCGCAAATTTCATTGACACTGTTATGTCTAGAATAACTTTGCCTGGGGCTTTATTTCTTGCTTTTGTAGCTATTATGCCTTCATTTGCCAGCGCCTTTGGTATGAACTCGCAATGGGCAAATTTTTATGGAGGAACCTCCCTGCTTATTATGGTAGGGGTCATTTTAGATACTCTTCAGCAAATAGAAAGTCATTTGCTTATGCGTCATTACGATGGTTTAATGAAATCTGGGCGCATTAAGGGACGTACAGCAGTAAATGTTTAAAATTTAGGATGATTTTTTATAAAACTCAGGAGGAAATTGAGTTCATCCGAAACAGTTCATTGCTTGTTTCTAGGGCATTAGCGGAGGTGGCTAAGTATATTAAACCTGGAATTACCACTCTTGAGTTAGATAGAATTGGTGAAGAATTTATACGTGATAACCGTGGCTACCCTGCTTTTCTGGGTTACAGAGGTTTTCCTAATTCTCTTTGCATTTCCGTGAATGAAGAGGTAGTACACGGTTTACCTGGCTCTATTGTATTGAAAGAAGGAGACCTGGTTTCTATAGACTGCGG
>JACCZZ010000294.1 GCA_013695715.1 Chitinophagales bacterium
CCAAAAGAACCCATTCCGCCAGGTGGCAAGGGCCAAATTGAGGTGCAGTTTGACAGCAAGGGCAGATCTGGTCTTCAAAATAAAACCGTTACTGTTACCGCAAACACTGACCCTTCGCAAACTGTGCTTAACATATCCTCAAATGTGGATAAGAAGAATTGATGAAAAAATACTTTTCTCTTATCAAGTTTAGTCATACAATCTTTGCAATGCCTTTTGCGCTTATTGGCTTTTTTTTAGCGGTATGGCATGATGGATACCCTTTTAGTATCCAGAAATTTCTACTTGTTATATCATGTATGATTTTTGGACGCAGTGCTGCAATGGCCTTTAACCGCTTAGTTGATGAGCAATACGATAAAAAAAATCCCCGTACATCGAATAGGGAGATACCTGCGGGTATAATAAAAAAATCATCTGCAATAGTATTTACACTTATTTGTGTGCTTGGATTTATTACAAGTTCTTACTTTATAAATTGGCTATGCTTTTTTCTCTCACCTGTGGCTCTGCTCGTAATTTTAGGGTATAGCTATTCTAAACGCTTTACACATCTTTCTCATTTTATTCTCGGTTTAGGATTGTCGCTTGCGCCAATAGGTGCCTATATTGCAGTCACGGGTCAATTCAGCTTTTTACCCATTCTTCTCGCCATCGCTGTGCTTTGTTGGGTAAGCGGATTCGATATAATTTATGCATTACAGGATGAATCATTTGATCATATCCAGCAATTACATTCTGTTCCTGTATGGCTCGGCAAAAGAAAAGCACTGCTGCTTTCTTCGGCCGTGCATGGTTTATCGTTTTTTTCATTAGCAGGAATAGGGACAATTGCCAGTTTTGGCATCTGGTATTGGATCGGACTTGCAATCTTCACGTGGCTTTTAATTTACCAGCATGCTATCGTAAAGTCTGATGACTTACGCAGGGTAAATGTCGCCTTCTTCACTACCAATGGTATTGCAAGCGTAATTTTTGCAATATTCGTTTTGATTGAAATTTTTTAAATCTTTCTATCTGGCTCGTATTCTCGCTTTGGATTATGGATTAAAAAGAACAGGTCTTGCCGTCACAGACCCTTTTCACATCATCGCCAATCCCCTGGATACGGTGGAAACTGATAAACTGCAAGAGTATCTCAAAAAATATTTTCAAAAAGAACCAGTAGAATGTCTTGTGGTAGGCGAACCTAAGAACCTCGACAACACCCCTGTGCAGATTAGTGATGCAATAAATAAATTTATAAATGATTTTAAGAAGATACATCCGCAAATAACAGTGGCACGAATAGATGAGCGCTTTACCTCAAAAATCGCACAGCAAACCATACTGGCAACAGGGAAAAATAAAAAAGCCAGGAGAGATAAATCTCTGGTTGACAAAATAAGCGCAGTGATAATTTTGCAGTCTTATCTTGATACTATATAAAAATGATCTTACCCATTATTGCATATGGTGATCCGGTATTGCGCAAGAAAGCTGCAATTATAAACGCGGATTTTCCAGGCTTAAAGGATTTAATCACCGATCTTTTCGAAACGATGCAGGCTGCAAGCGGCATTGGCCTGGCGGCTCCTCAGGTAGGTTATCCCATTAGGTTATTCATTGTAGACACCATTCCTGTAATAAAAAATCTCAATGAGGAGAATAAGGATCATGACTTTAAGGGAGAAATAGGCATTAAACGTATTTTCATAAATGCTACTTCAGTAGATAAAAATGGAGATTCATGGCTTTATAATGAAGGCTGCCTGAGTATTCCTAAGATCAGAGAGGATATTGAGCGACCTGATGAAATAACGTTAGAATATTCAGATGAAAATTTTATTCTCCACCGCGAATCATTTGATGGCCTCGCAGGAAGGGTAATTCAGCATGAATATGACCATATTGAAGGTGTACTTTTTACAGATCACCTTAAACCACTAAAACGTCGGTTGCTTAAAAAAAAGCTAGAGAATATTTCTAAGGGAATTATCGAAGTGGATTACAAGATGAAATTTCCAGTTAAGAGATGAAGAGAGAGAACTCTTAGTCTTTTAAGCCAGCTATATGTAATTATTTCTTTTTGTATTCACCATTTTTCAGGGCATCAAAAAATTGCATCCATGCTGTTGGGCTGAGAATCGCCTGAGGCCGAAATTGACCCTGGTAATAATAGGTATAAGCATAATTTTGTAAAGATTGAGTGGCGCTGAGCCTTCCATCCCGAACGGTCTCGCCTAATTCACGCAACTTTTCTGCATTCAGATTTTTTCGGGCACGTTCTAGATCATCATCAGGAATGTTAAGGTGCACAAAGGCATCCTTGAATTGTTCACGCGTAAACCATGGATACACTCGTGTCTCCGGAAGCGTTTCAACTTCTAATTTAAGAAATATTTTAGCAGTATATCCCTGTCCTGCAGGAATTTCAGGCACCCTTACATAACCTGTTTGATAGCCCACTGAAGATACTTCCAATGTATCACCCACGCGTGCAGCAAAAGTGAAAAAACCTTCATTGTTTGCTATCGTTCCTAGGTTAATAGCCCTATTGTAGATGCTTGTGTATGGTACTGGTGTTGAAGCGGAATCTGTAGAAAGAACAATACCGCTGTATTGAACAAGTTGCTGATCCTGTGCACATACTTGTTGTATTGATACAATCAGTAATATTATCCTCAAACAAAACTCAAAGTTTACCTTCATTTATTTCAAAAGTAGAACTTTATTAAGAAGACAACATGCAACCTCCATATTGCATCCTGAATGAGCTCAACTTATCAGTGTTGGAACAGTGTCAAAGGAAGTTTATTGTATTGAATAAATACAACATCTTCTCACCCTTTCATAACCAATAAATTAGTGCTTGAGATTACAGGGAATGAACTCTCATTTTGCAGTCATATACTTTTTTATAGATTGAAAGCCTATCGCTGCCTGCACAAAAAAATATAATCCAAGAGGCCAGGCTATGAAGATGACGGCAAGTATGAAAAAAATTCCCAGGGATTGCTCTACTGTAACCACTGTTACAAATGGAGCTAATAAAAGAAGAAGCCCGATGATTAAAAATATGATCAGTACTGGGTATGAATACAGATGCGTATTTCTGTAAAATTTCGATTTTAGAAATTCAGAAGTTGACAAGGAGGCGTGTTGTGCTGCACGTGTTCGGGCAGCATTTATCCAGTAATAATATACCTCATGTTTTAAGGGGTCGTGGTTGGTTCTGAAATCCTGAAGATAAATTTCATGAGTGTTTTTATGGATAAGAATCTCATACGCTTCATTCACTAAAATAAATTTGTCAAGGTTGTCAGAAGACTTATTAATGCCTGGATGGAATTGTTTAGCTTTCTCGCGATAAGCACGTTTTATTTCCATTTCGCTGGCATCCTCTGGAATTTCAAGGATTTTGAAGTAGTCAACAAGCATAAGCAGAGATTGAGATGGAAAAGTTAGTAAAAATTGATGAAAACCCCAATTTTATGAAGTTCAGTAGTACGATTCTTACAAGTGCAGTTCCCTTATCTTCCTTAAATTTTAAAGAGCTATGGGTTAACTTTGCCGACTTACTTACTAATAGTTTTCATGAAACTAATGATCCCAAAAGGATTTGCTTCCCGCCACATAGGAATAAACGATGGTGATATAGAGGAGATGTTGAAGGTAATTAGGGCACCATCTCTTGATGGTTTGATAGCTGAAGCCGTCCCCGAAAGTATTCGAACTACCGCTTCACTCTCCTTACCTGCCGCAATGCCGGAAAGGGTTTATCTGAAGCATATACGTGATCTTGCAACAAAAAATAAGCGTTTTCGAAGCTTCATCGGATTAGGTTATTATAATACAATAACGCCACCAGCAATCCTTCGAAACATTTTTGAAAATCCGGGTTGGTACACGCAGTATACTCCGTATCAGGCTGAAATTGCTCAAGGACGGTTAGAGTCGTTGTTAAATTTCCAAACAATGGTAACAGACTTTACCGGATTGGAAGTTGCAAACGCTTCCTTACTTGATGAGGGTACAGCAGCGGCAGAAGCGATGATTATGCTCTATCATGCCCGGGAAAAAAAGGAGGATGACAGAAATATATTTTTTGTCTCAGAGAAGGTTTTTCCGCAAACCATAGATGTTCTAAAAACACGTTCCGCACCTCTTGGCATCGAATTGCTGATTGCAGATCATCATGACTTACATGATGTTGAAAATATTTATGGAGCCTTGCTTCAATATCCTGACAGCGATGGGCGCATCGAAGATTATACAGACTTCTCACAGCGTTCACATATAAATGGGGTTAAGATAATTATAGCAGCCGATCTGCTTTCACTTGCCTTATTGAAGTCACCGGGAGAAATGGGTGCTGAAGTAGCCGTTGGTTCAGCACAACGCTTTGGAGTGCCTCTTGGTTATGGCGGGCCACATGCAGCTTTCTTTGCAACAAAGGATACCTATAAAAGGTACATACCCGGGCGCATCATTGGTGTATCTGTTGATGCAAACGGAAACTCCGCATATCGCATGGCATTGCAAACGCGCGAACAGCACATTAAAAGGGAAAAGGCAACTTCGAATATATGCACAGCCCAGGCATTGCTGGCTAATATGGCCGCTATGTATGCAGTTTATCACGGCCCTTTCGGGATTAAAGAAGTTGCACAAAATATTCACCTCAAGGCCATTGATCTAAGTTCAAAATTAGAAGCTCTTGGTTACCTTCAGACTAATGAATTTTTCTTCGACACACTGAAAATAAATACAGGAGCGGAGCAGTTAGCTAACATCAAAGCAGCGGCAGAGCAGGCAGAGATCAACTTTCGATACATTAACGATTACGAAATTGGAATTGCGCTCGATGAAACTGTTTCAGAAAAAGATGTAGACGATATTGTAGAAGTTTTCGCAAAGGCAGCAAATATTTATATTCCTAATTCATTAGAGAATCATAGGGAATCTGCAATTCCGAAATCTTTAACCAGAACATCATCGTTTCTTACTCATCCCGTCTTTAATTCGCACCATTCTGAGACACAGTTGATGCGCTATATGAAAGCGTTGGAGAATAAAGATCTTGCTCTGAATACTTCAATGATACCTCTCGGATCATGCACTATGAAGTTGAATTCTGCCAGTGAAATGATTCCGGTGAGTCTTCCTGAATTTTCTGAGCTGCATCCCTTTATTCCTGTAGAACAGGCGGCGGGCTACCAGCAGATTATTCATGAATTGGAAGAATTTCTCTGTGAAATAACCGGTTTCGCAGCTTGTTCGTTGCAACCAAACTCTGGTGCTCAGGGAGAATATGCAGGACTGATGGTTATTATGGCATATCATAAAAACAACAAACAACATCATCGTAATATAGTGCTCATTCCTTCCTCAGCTCACGGTACTAATCCGGCAAGCGCAGTTATGGCAGGAATGAAAGTAGTGGTAGTAAAATGTGATGAAAACGGGAATGTTGAATTGGCCGATCTGGAATTAAAAGCAAACGAACATAAGAATGATCTGGCGGCATTGATGATCACCTATCCTTCAACCCATGGTGTTTTCGAAGAGCAGGTAAAAGAAATCTGCAGCATCATTCATAGAAACGGGGGAATGGTTTATTTAGATGGAGCCAACATGAATGCACAGGTGGGATTAACGAGCCCTGCTTCTATAGGTGCTGATGTAAACCATATTAACCTTCATAAAACTTTTAGCATACCTCATGGCGGCGGCGGCCCTGGTATGGGACCAATCTGCGTAGTCAAGGAACTTGCCCCGTATCTGCCGGGTCATTCTTTGGTTGATGTAGGTGGTGAAAAAGGCATTCATGCTATATCAGCTGCTCCCTGGGGAAGTGCGAGTATTCTACTGATCTCTTATGGTTATATAAGAATGCTGGGAGCGGAAGGCTGTACAATGGCGACCAAAATCGCTATTCTAAATGCTAACTATATCAAATCTAGATTAGAAAAGTATTATTCAATATTATATCAGGGAAAGTATGGACGTTGCGCACATGAGATGATTGTTGATATGCGTGCATTCAAGAAGACAGGCATTGAAGTGGAAGACATTGCGAAGCGTCTAATTGACTATGGCTTTCATGCACCAACTATTTCGTTTCCGGTGCCGGGAACCATGATGATCGAGCCTACTGAAAGTGAGGACAAGGCGGAGCTCGATAGGTTTTGTGATGCCCTCATCAGCATCTATCATGAAATTTTAGAGGTGGCAGATGGAATGGCGGATAAGACTGATAATGTATTAAAGAATGCGCCGCATACATTGCATGAAGTTACATCTGATAACTGGAGCCATAAATATTCAAGAATGAAAGCTGCTTATCCATTGGCATACCTGAAACATAATAAATTTTGGGCTTCTGTTGCCAGGGTGAACAACACATATGGCGACCGAAACTTAATATGCACTTGCCCACCAATTGAAAGCTATAGTCAGGAACCTGTCATTTCTTAATTTAGAAATCTCCTTAATTAGAAGCCTTATTAAATAGCAAAGGGGGTCAAGCGACCCCCTTTGCTAGTTTGGGTAATATAGATAATTAGTCTTTTACAACCTTAATCATCTTTTCATTTGTTCCCTGATTAACTTTTACAAAGTAAACGCCAGGAGCAAGGTCTTCATTGATTTCAAAAGGAGCAGAAGGATCAACATTTTTGAATTCTCTTACAACTCTGCCACTAAAGTCCATCAACTTAACATTAGCCAATTCAGATGAATTGGAAGAGATGTTAAGAGTAACGGACTGACTAAATGGGTTTGGATGTGCATCAGCAGTAAACTGCATCACTGCACCATCTGCGATCTTACAACCTGTATTAACAGTCACTGGCTGAGAAGTTTTGCTGCATCCGGTAGCTACTATTGTAACTTTTACCTTGTAGCTGCCATTAGTAGTTGCCTGGTAAGTTGAGTTAGTAGCTCCTGCTATTGGAGTAGTTCCATTATACCACTGGTATTTCACACCGGTTGTAGGTGAACCATTTCTGGTAAGCAACACCTTACCAGCTTGGCAAGGGCTTTGAGAAACTGTGGCTGTTGGGGTAGTATTGACTGTAACTGTAACTGTTTTTTGGCATGCACCACCATCACCGGTAACTGTATAAGTAGTAGTTGAAGTTGGTTTTGCGGTAACAGTGGCACCTGTGGTTGTATTTAAACCAGTTGCAGGAGCCCAGGTATAAGCAGTAGCACCACTGGCAGTAAGAGATACTGATTTGCCTTTGCAGATACTTGGTGAAGATGGAGTAACATTAATTGCACAAGCTTCAACCGAACATGTGATCGGGAGAATCATCTGGCTCACATCTAAACCCCAGGATTCTGTGAAAGTATGCCAGGTATTGTCTGAGAACTTTTCAACTGAGGTATTAATCCC
>JACCZZ010000143.1 GCA_013695715.1 Chitinophagales bacterium
ACCACCATTGGTACAATGCCGTTCCATTCTCAGATGCAAGGTTTTTACCCCACGAAGCACAAGAAAACAATCCTGAGGTCCCGGTACTCCTCCACATGCATTCTGCAGAAATTTCAACTGGTCAAAAAGCTTTTCATCTTTGGTTACTATTGCGCCCATCACTACATCGCTGTGGCCAGCTATAAATTTAGTAACTGAATGCAGCACGAGGTCTGCCCCCAGATCGAGTGGATTTTGAAGATAAGGGGAAGCGAATGTATTGTCAACACAAACCATTGCTTCAACATTTTTTGCAGCTGCCACTGCTGAAGAAATGTCAATGATATTCATCATCGGATTGGTAGGTGTTTCCAGCCAGAGCAGTTTAGTTTTTGAAGTAATATGTTTTACAATCTCACCTTGTTCATGCATGGCAATGAACTTAAACTTCACTCCAAACCGCTCAAAAACCTTTGTAAAAATTCTGTAGGACCCCCCATATAAATCATTGGAAGAAAGCACCTCATCACCTGGGTTCAGTAATTTAATTACTGCATCTGTTGCAGCAAGACCGCTTGCAAAGCACAACCCGTACTTTCCATTTTCCAAAGCTGCAAGATTGTTTTGAAGTACAGTTCGTGTAGGGTTGTCCGTACGCGCGTATTCAAAGCCTTTATTCTTACCGGGCGCTTCCTGCACATAAGTTGATGTTTGAAAGATAGGAGTCATTATAGCACCCGTGCTTGGATCAGGTTCAATTCCAGCATGGAGGACCTTAGTGGCAAATTTCATCAGATAAAATTTAAGTATGCAAGGTACTGGTAGAAGATAGCAAATCCAATTTGGAAAACACTCTGCTCTCGGGTCTTCTATCTTTTTTTTATAAATTCCTCGTATCTGCTTTTCATGTAAGCTGCAATGTCATATTCCTGAGCGTTGCTTAGCATGCTTTCTGAAATATTACAGAAATCTATAAAAGGTGAGACATCGGCGGGAGACAATTGAAATATTCCAAGATCAATATATTTCTGTAAAATTTCTCTTAGCAGCTCTCGCTTTTGAACCTCATTCATAAGTTTTGCATATCCCTGCTTGTCCTTTTCACGCCTGCTGGTGCGCTGGTAGATGGCGGTTAAAGGACTAGCGAGAACTTCGAAACCATGAACCACATAATCCTGTCTATTGTACCCTAGATTTTTTGCATCGCGCTGGATCTCGTCAAATTCACGATCAGGCGATACATTCACGTTAGGAAGCTCGATCTGAATCTTGTTTAAACGAATGAGAAGGTTATATTTTTCACGAAGCAAAGAGTCTTTAAAGCATAGGATTTTGTAAGAATAGCCCGTAGCTGTTACCACCAATGAATCGGTTTTCATCGCAATGGCTTTAATGCGCCCGGAACTGTCGCTAAAAAAACGTTCACCGGTAAGTTTGTTAATCACTTGCACGTTGATGATGGGCTTGCTGCTCATAGAGTCAATGGTGACTGCTGAAATTTCAATAACCTTGCCCTGCGCTTGTGCGTGATGATTTGTTAGAAGTGAATAGAGGATGATAAGGTGAATAAGAAAGGCTATCGAAAAAAGACTGCGGTGCATAGGGGAATAGTGGAAATAAACGAAAATATTCAACAGTTATTCAGCTTTAGAATGACATGACTAATTAATGTTGTTATTATCTTCATATATATCAAAATTCTTAGAATGAGTTTGATTCCGGCACTCAGCAAGTTCTTTAATCTTATTCCAATTGCCTTTCATTAAACCTTTCTTTTTAGCTCTTGACCCATCCTTTGATTTGCTTTTCCCATGCAATTGCATTATTATAATTCTGAAAGCCTTCAGAATAAACTAATTGAAGTGGTCTTCGGTTAAAAGTATAGCAATCAGGATTCAAGCCTTGCTGGTTCTAAAAGCCTTCTCTCAATATCGTTCGTAATTCCTGTATAGAAAGAGCCATCAGCACAAAGGAGTATATAAACATGAAGAAGCTTGAGGCCTGACATTTTAGAAAGTGAAATTAAGAAGTATCGTCTCAATTCGATGATTGTATCATCAGGC
>JACCZZ010000173.1 GCA_013695715.1 Chitinophagales bacterium
TATCGGTGGACAGAGAAAAGCGGCATATAACAGGCGCTTGGCAAAAAAGCGGATTCAGTGGTTAAAAGTAGCTTTGCGCTTCGTATCAAGTTCAGTGCTGGCAGACAGTTTAGTGGTTCGAAATCCGCTTCTTCGCCAAGCGCCAAACCGTTGGCTGCTATGTTGGACGACCCCAGTAATGCAACGAAACAGAATTTTTTAATGTCATTTAATTAAACTGAAAATATTATGAAAAAGATTGCCTTTTATTTGACCCTATTTATTGGACTGACCACGATAAGTCAATCCTGCAAAAAAGACACTACAAACGACCCTGTTACCCAGACAATTACCGAAACTATAAGAGTAAATCAATCTTATCAGTTTGACCTAGGGAGTTTTGGCGATGAAGAAGGTGCATCTATTTCTAAACAAGCAAATCATTTTTCAATTAGTTCAGTGGACAGAGAAGTTAACACAGGAAAAGTTATTTATAAATATACACCTGCTACAAATTTTGTTGGGACAGACGAAGTAGAAATAAAATCTGCTCGGGGTTCAAATGGTTCAAGTCCAAATAATAAAATCATTTTGACTACTATGAAATTTACAGTAACTAATTAGACAATTTTGTTGAAATATTTTTTCTGATTTTTAAAGTTGGGTTTTTGTCGCAGGACAAAAAACACAGCAGCCAACATTGGTATTGCCAATAGTTGGGCTTGACATTGTATACCTAACACAACCAGGTTTCCGAAAAACTGGGTTTAATAATTTGAAAATTATCAGTCATCAGGGATTTTAGTTCTTTGTTATAATGGTTTAAATTATTTTAGTTGTCGCTCACGGTACACAGAATGCCGCCACAACGCCAAGCCGTGAACGTTTTGCGTCATTTTAAATGAAACTTTGGGTATTAATAAAGATAAATTAAATGGACTATGAAATAAATTCAGAAATTGTGCCTTTGTCTTTTGGAACACAGCTATCAAAGGGAGATATTATTATTTTATGGAATAAACAAGATGACCAACATTTTCAATATATTGTAGAACATACCACAACAAGGTATATTTTGGCAAAAAAAATGTCTTCAAAAGGAATTCCTATAAAAGTTGAAGAGCGCAAAACATTTAAATTTACTCCGGAGACTTTTCAAAATAATAAACTATTTCTCATCACAGATAAAACAAATGATAAACATTTATGGCCAACAACTTTACCAAATGCTATTTTGAAACTTAAATCACTTTACAATAATCAAGAATTATCTCTTATCAAACTGATGACTTGGCCACAATTTGATGACCAGTATAATCAGTTTGGGGGATTGAGTATGTGGATAAGAAATTATTTTGGACTCTATCGAGTAATTTTGATCTTGGTTTAGATTGCAAAATTGAAGAACCCAGTGCTGATAATGCTTCATCAATTATAGTATACTATTTTTGGGAGCATATAAAAGACACCGAATAAAAATGAACGCACAACATAAGTATTTGCAAAAGCAGGGCTGGACAATGTAATATCAACTATTTGCAGGCATCAGCAGCGGTTCGGGTCTCCGACGTTCAATGTTCAGTCTTTAGTTTATAACCTCAACAATATATTTTCAATTGGGCATTGTACCGGGCTGGACGTTCAATGAATTCCCTGCCTTCGCAAATACTCTGGCGTTGTATGTCACCCTAAACAGCATCCTACTTAATTCAAACTAACATGATTTTGCCGCCAGACCGCACGCTATTTTAGCACATTGCAACGCACACAAAACCCCGACACAAAGCCAACCTTGCAAAGAGCTAAAATGTCATCACACAACCTACCCACCCCGGCTGACGAATATCTATTCATCATTTGTTCAGAATTTTAACAGCAAATCTTCACTCGTCACCCAAGTCCACCACTTGACTTAATACATTGACAGATAGCATCATTAAACAGGGTTTATACCTTAAATTGCACCTTCACTTACAAACACTATGATAAAAGACAATTCAATAGATCAATTAAAGTTTTTAATGATCAATGGCGTATAATTTTCAAATGGAATGCCGGTAATGCTTCTGAAGTTGAAATTCTTGATTATCATTAAACATTCAAAAAATGGCAAGACTTAAAAATATTCATCCGGGAGAAATCCTTTTAGAGGAGTTTCTTGTTCCTTTTAATATTTCAGCCTATAAGCTGGCAAAGGATATCGGTATTCCGCAAACCAGAGTCTCTGAAATTATTAAGGGGAATAGAAGAATTACGGCTGATACTGCTTTAAGACTGAGTAAATATTTTGGAAATTCTGCTAAATTCTGGCTCGGTTTGCAGGATGATTTTGATCTGGAAGAAGAGAAACGTGCAAAAGGTCTTCTTCTTAACGCCATTAAGGCTTTAGATAATCACGCCGTATAACACAGAAAGGTATTTACAAAAGCACGGCTTCAGTTTTTTCAGGGGATAAGGTCGCGGCTTCTTTTGACTGGCTTTGTATTATTATGTGTGGCAATGACCTTGTATTGACGGGAATTACATTCCTGCACTTCTGCAATAATATGAGTTAGTGGTTATGCTGTGGCGACACCTTCTTCCAACTTTCAATTTAAACAAGCATATTTCGTAAATTAGCGAAGTGAAAAAACGCAGACAAATAGCTCTGGACTTTCTTATTGACAAGCTGACTAATTCAATTGAAAATGTTCAAACAGGGGATACTTTTCCTACTAATATTACTTTGCTTTCTGTAAGTGACCTGAAATCAATAACTAAAAAGAATGGCTGGCAGTTTGACTGGAAATATGAATTGAAACAGCCCGAAAGAGAAGTTTATAAGCTGACAATTCCAAATATCATTCAATAATTCAGGGCCTTATCAGTTTAGAAATAAAAAGCGACTACATTTTCATGCATTTAGTTGAAAGCGCTCCGTTCAATAAAGGGAAAAACAAAGTATATTCCGGTGTTCCGGGCAACCTGGTTGCTTTTGCATGCAGACTTTCATTTCAAAGAGGTTTTGAAGGAAATGTTTCTTTCATTTCTAAAACACAATTGATCGACCATTACATTAAAACGTTAGGCGCATTTCATTTTGGCGGACGCATTATGATTATTGAAACACAAGCTGCATTAAAATTAATTGCCAAATATTTTAAAAATCAAGAATAATGAAACAAAATAAAAAGGAACTTGACGTTGATTTCATTGGCGGTTCAGGACCACTAACAAAGGAGGAAGAGAAAGCGATTAGCGAATTTATTAGATCTTCCAGAGAACGTAGAGAAAAGCAAAAACCACGCAAAGCAAGAACTTCAACAAGAAGAAAAGTAAACGCATAATTTACCTGCTGATGCTCAATAAAGAAGCACCGAGCCGCCAACAAACATATTGCTGCTAGGAGAGCTGACGAAAAGTAACATCAGCTATATGTTACACAATCTGTTTCCCTGCTTGCGTGATGCAGTCAGGCAGGAGTTTTCAGAGGTGACAGACAACGCCGGCATAGAATTTCTCACTTGCTGCAAGACTCAAAATATTGGGAAACCATATAGCTGTGGTTCCTCTATGTTCGCATACATCAAATGACCATGCAGCAGTTCATTGACTTCAGGCA
>JACCZZ010000203.1 GCA_013695715.1 Chitinophagales bacterium
TTATAATAAGGGAGAAATACTTCGAACACATCTTTTGAGGCCTACATGGCATTTTGTAGCCAACACAGATATTCGCTGGATGCTTCTTTTAAGTACACAAAAGGTGAATGCTGCCAATGCTTATATGATTCTGATCAAAATTCATCTTTAAATAACATTGTTCCAAGGCAAATTCACCGCCCTCTTCTCCACCAGATACCTTTCCTCTACCTCCAACTCACTGAATAATGAAATCTTGTTGTTAAATCTATGCCCAACGAACAGAATAAGCCGTTCAAGATTTATCCTGGAAGTTTCTGAATTAAAATCTCTCTGATAAAATGCATTGCCGTAGCCGCCAATGGTTATTCCTGATAAGAAGGAGGGAAGGTTATTGTTTAAGGAGTCTTCGGCGGTTCGCAATAATTCCTGGGCAATTATAACTCTGGGGGGTGATAGAAACCACAACAAAACACTTAAATGAAAAATGGATCTCATGCGCTTGATAATTCAGGCGCAAAGCTGAATATTATTAAGAATCAATCCAAATAAGATATACCTTCGAGTAATGACTTATTTTAAATTATAATCTTACAATGAACGAGTCAACGGTGAATATTACCAATATTTTGGGAGTAAGCGTGCATTCGTTTAAGTTGATCTCATCAATTGGTGTATTTCTAATTTCGACAAAAATTTTTTACCCGGTGTTTACAACATTGTAGTAGTAAAGGATGATCAGATACTTGCTACTTCAAGAATAGCTATTCAGCAATAAATTTGATCATATGAAGAAACTATTATTGGTTGCGGCATTACAGTTATGGTGTGTCCAAAAAAAAACGTTTGCTCAAAATCGCTCAAATGTTTGGGAACTCTCCTACCAACTATTTGTACCTGACTGTGGACTTGATTTTTCATCCGGCTCGCCAGATACATTTAGTGTTTGGCGCAATCTCGATTTTTTCAATACCAATGCCTCTATTTGTGATACAACAGGGCAAATTCTTTTTTATACCAATGGTCAATGGATTGCCAATCGTGATGATGATACGTTAATGAATAGTGAACAGTTCAATCCAGGTTGGGCTACTGACACTTTCTATTCAAGCGGTGGTGGGTTAGGTTTTGAGCAAGGAGCCATTGGATTGCCTGATCCTGGAGATTCAAGCAGTTATTACCTTTTCTATATCACCACCGAATGGTATTATCATGTGGATGAGGGGTTATATGATGATCAGCCATTTCATTTAAGTTATAGCAAGATAAAAATGTCCTTAGACAATGGTCTTGGCGGTATACCGAATGGAATGAAAAATGTATATGCTATTGAAGATACGCTCTGGCAAGGAAGAATAACTGCATGTAAACATGCTAATGGTAGAGATTGGTGGATCATTTCACATAAGCATAAGAGTGATAAGTTTTATATTGTTCTTGTTTCATCAGAAGGAGTCTCACCCCCTTTGGAGCAATCCATTGGAGATACACTGACGGAATATTATAACTACAATGGCTTTATTGTAGATACAGATAATGCAGGGCAGGCATGCTTTTCTCCTGATGGTACTCACTATGCCTTTGTTGATTTTCTGTGGAATGTATATCTTTTTGATTTTGATCGGTGCACGGGTACCCTGAGTAACTTCAGAAAAGATTCAATTGGTTGCCTCGATGAATCTTTGTGTGTTACCCTCGGCTGCAGCTTCTCTCCTAATAGCCGATACCTTTATGTAAACACATATCAGCGTATTTTTCAGTATGACCTTGAGGCAATGGATTTTGCTTCTTCCCGTGTTCAGGTTGCAACTGTAGATAGTTTTGGATTTCCCTATATCGGGTATTTTTTTATTAATCAATTAGCACCTGATAATAAAATTTATCTCGGATCATGGAATGGCATTGAAGCACTCCATGTAATAGACCAACCTGATTCACCCGGAGTCGCTTGTGATGTTGTTCAGCATGGTTTAGTACTTCCCACTTGGAGTTCTAGTGTTCCAAACTTTCCGAATTACGATTTGGGAGCTTTACCAGGCTCACCCTGTGATACTGTATACACCACGAATGACACACAAATCACAGATCATGTTTTTCGTTTTTACCCTAACCCTGCAAGTAAGTGGCTTAACATTGTGTACAATTTAAAAGACGATGCCTTGTTTGAACTGTTTGATCTTTATGGAAGAAAGGTAGCAGCAGTGAGCTTGTATAATTACTTCAAAAATAGAACGCTTGATGTGAGCGGGTTGAGTGAAGGGGTGTATGCTTACAGCATCAGAAGTAAGAATACAGTTTTACAAAACGGTAAATTGGCAGTAGTAAAATGAAAAACTATGACCGCGGTGTAAAGTTAATGCTCAGGTCAGCTTAGAAACAATATTTATTTTCAGCGCAGAGCTTCTCAGCCACGTTCCGACGAACCACTTTACAGTTAAAAGGTTCAAGCTTTGTATATCGTTTTAAACCCATCAGCAACATCTTCATCTCATCACCATCAGCAAAAGATTCAATGGCGTTCCTTCCAGCGATTTCCAACCGGATAACTGCATCATGTAAATAAACCTTCAGCATACTATGGTATAATGATACGTTGATATCTAATTGCTGAAGCTTCTCTACCCGCAACAGAAAAGATTCGCTGATGTAAATTTCACCAAGCATGTCTGCGGCATTCATAATGATCTCTTGCTCATTTTCAAGGCTCATGCTGAGCTTTTGAACGGCTGCACCTGCTGTCATCAAAAGAGCTTTCTTCATGTTCTTCAGCACTTTTTTTTCATAGGCATAATCATCATCATCATCATCGCTGAATTCCGGTACTGACATTAGTTCTTTTTGAATGGCTGTGGCATGCGACATCAAATCTAACCTGCCTTTCAGCGCCCTTTTTAATAGCATATCGATTGAAAGCAGCCGGTTGATTTCATTAGTGCCTTCAAAGATGCGGTTGATACGTGCATCGCGATAGGCACGTGCAGGAAGATATTCTTCTGAAAAGCCTATACCGCCATAAATCTGAACCGTTTCATCAACCACATAATCAACCATCTCAGAACCTTGCACCTTTAATAAAGCACATTCAATTGCATACTCTTCTGCAGCTCTCATTAATGCCTCGTGGTATGGCTTTCCCTCTTCGAGCAAATCTTTTTTAAGGTTTTCTATATCAGAAGCTGTTCGATAGAGTGCTGATTCCACTGCAAAAAGCCGGATTGCCTGCTCCGCAAGTTTATATTTTATAGCCCCAAAGGCAGCAATAGGCTGTTTAAATTGTTCACGTTGATTTGCATGTTGAATTGCCACCGTGCTCATCCGCTTGCCACCGCCAACCGTTGCAGCTGATAATTTCAACCTCCCAATATTCAGAATATTGAACGCAATCAAGTGTCCCTTGCCTGGTTCTCCGAGCAAATTCTCTAATGGAATAGTTACATCTTCGAAAAAAATCTGTCGTGTTGAAGAGCCTTTTATTCCCATCTTATGCTCTTCTTCACCTCGTGAAACGCCGGCTGTTGCAGCTTCGACAATGAAAGCTGAAAACTGCTCACCATTTATTTTTGCAAATACTATAAAGATGTCAGCGAAACCACCATTGGTGATCCACATTTTTTGTCCGTTAATGATCCAGAATTTTCCGTCCGAACTTAATACAGCAGTAGTTTTAGCTGCCAATGCATCGGAACCAGAACCAGGTTCAGTCAGGCAATAAGAAGCTTTCAGCTCACCTGATGCAAGCCTTGGGAGGTATTTTTTTTTCTGTTCTTCAGTTCCGAAATATAAAATAGGTAAGGTGCCAATTCCTGTATGCGCCGACATTGAAACAGCGAGTGAACCTGCATCGCCAGTAGCAGCAGTTAGAAAAACGGCGGTTACTAAATCTTTGCCATAACCGCCATATTCTTCAGGGATCGAAGCACCTAACAGCCCAAGTTCCCCCGCTTCTTCAATCAGTTCAACCGCAAGTCCGGGCTCCTGTATCTCAATGCGGGTATCGTTAGGAAAAATCTTAGTCTCAATAAAATCACGTGCCATCTGCACGATCATTTTTTGGTCTTCATTGATTTCTTCTGGAATAAAGACATCAGCCGCAGCCGTTTCCTTAATAAGAAACTCGCCTCCCCGGGTAATGTCTCGTGAAACCATTTCAGGTGACATAAATAATTAACCTTTTACTGTAAGATGAAAAGAGACATCCAATAGCTTAATACCAGTTGAAGAGCGTGTTAACTCTATCAGTGTAGTTATTACGGCTTACTTCGTAATTTGTTTTTGATTGTTGGTTTAGGAGCAACCGTTTTAACAGGTTTATCTTTTAACAAAGCTTTCTGCATTGTAGCCCTTTGTATGTGCGCCATATGATGATCGCAATGCCACGCATACATTGCAAGCAATTCCATTAAAGGATGGCTCATCTGGTGTTCAGGATGATAGTAAAGCCGCTGAAAATCTTCAGCACTCATGGCATTAAGCAAAAGTGTCCAGCGCTTGTGTAATCCGTTGAGAAGCTCTAACGATGAATCAATAGGACTAGCTTTTGAATCTGCAAGTTCTGCCCATGCTTTTTCATCATAAGGTCTTATAGATGGGGTATCTTCTGTTAATGCTAATTTAAAACGGGTGTATGCATTGATATGACTGTCGGCTAAATGGTGAATGACTTGCCGAACAGTCCATCCACCTTCCCGATAGGTGACATCCAATTGTGCATCTCTGAACCGGGATACTACCTTTTTTAATTCGGTGGGAAATCCCTCTATCTTCCTGATAAATAATCCCAGGTCTTCACTGGAATAGATCTTTCCAAATTCGAAAGGGCCAATTGGAAATCTTAATTTCTTTAATTCATCTGTTTGAATTGATGATGTCATAATTGATTTATTTTCTTAGGTTAAATAGGTTAAGGGTATAAAAGTATTTCCACATTCATCCATATTCAAAAAGAAGGCACAGAGATTATAAACATCTTAATTAAAGGCCTCAATAACGCCGGCAATTCCCTGCCCGCCACCCACACAGGCA
>JACCZZ010000234.1 GCA_013695715.1 Chitinophagales bacterium
TTCTTTGTATCTGATCAAAAAAACACAGATGTAGATTTTTCAATTCCTTCAACTAAGATGTCAACTGCTGTTGTTGGTGATAAAGTAGTTGTGAAACTTCTGCAATGGAATACGGGAATGGCCCATCCTTTAGGTGAAGTGATAAAGGTTTTGGGCAAAGTGGGGGAGAATGAAACAGAGATGCAATCTATACTGCTGGAATGTGGCTTTCGGCTCGAATTTCCAAAGGCTGTTATCAACGAATCTGAAAGCTACCCGGAACAAATTAAAGAGGAGGAAATTCTGACGAGAAGGGATTTTCGTGATGTGCTCACATTTACTATTGATCCGGAGGACGCGAAAGATTTCGATGATGCTATATCATACAAAGAACTGGAAGATGACTTATATGAAGTCGGTGTTCACATTGCAGATGTTACCCATTATATCAAACCCAACAGTGTACTTGACAAGGAGGCACTCATGCGTGCTACTTCCGTGTATCTGGTTGATCGTTGTGTCCCAATGCTACCGGAAAAATTATCAAATGGAATTTGTTCTTTAACACCGGAAAATGATAAGCTCTGTTTCTCTGTAGTTTTTATTATCAATGGTGAAGGTCAAATAAAAAATGAATGGTTTGGCAAAACAATCATTCATTCTCACCGACGATTCTCTTATGAAGAAGCACAGGAGATTTTGGATGGAAAACCCGATCCTTATTTTCAGCCACTTCAAAACCTTAATGAAATTGCAAAACGCCTGCGGCAGCAGCGATTTAAAAATGGAGCTATCAATTTTGACACTGTTGAAGTTAAATTCAGGTTAGATGAAAGTGCCAGGCCAGTAAGTGTATTTGTTAAAGAACGGCAGGATGCACACATGCTGATCGAAGATTTTATGCTTCTTGCCAACAAAAAAGTTGCAGAATTTGTCGGAAAGCGAAAAGGCAAACAGATTCCTTTTGTTTATCGTGTTCATGATCTGCCCGATGATGAGAAGCTTAAAAACTTTGCCGAATTAGCTCTGATGTTTGGGTACAAATTAAATTTCAGCACCCCTAAACACACAGCCCATTCTTTTAACAAGATGATGGACAAGTTACATGGAAAGCCTGAGCAGTACATGCTTGAAACACTTGCAATACGTACAATGGCAAAAGCCATATATACATCCACGAATATTGGACATTATGGATTAGCCTTTGAATACTACACCCATTTTACATCGCCTATAAGACGTTACCCTGATATAATAGCTCACCGCATTTTAGAAAATGTATTAGAAAACGAAAAGGTGCACGAGCCAAATCTTGAGTCTAACTGCAACCACTGCTCAATTATGGAGAGGAATGCTGCGGAAGCAGAACGTACCTCTGTTAAATTAAAGCAGGTAGAATATATGACTGGTAAAACCGGAGATGTTTTTGAAGGATTCATTTCAGGGGTAACAGACTGGGGCATTTTTGTGATGACAGAGGATTCATTCTGTGAAGGCCTTATCAGACTTGATTCTATAAAAGGTGATTTTTTTGTTTTCGATCAAAAGAAGCATGCTGTAAAAGGTATGCGTACAGGTAAAAAATTTATGTTGGGAGATAAGGTTCAGGTGAAATTGATTAAGACCAACCTTGCCAAAAGAACCATTGATTTTATTTTAATCGAGTGATGAGGACGATCAAAGATCTGCACTCAATTTTTAACAATGCCTTACAGGAGCAGCAGTTTTCAGGATATCCCCGAGAGTTGTATGAACCATTCACATATATTCTTTCTTTAGGAGGCAAACATATGCGACCTGTCATGCTGTTGCATGCATGTGAATTGTTTTGCGGAGATCCGATTAGAGCCATGCCGCAGGCAATTGCAATTGAATTGTTTCACAATTTTAGTCTTATACATGATGATATCATGGACTGTGCGCCTCTTCGACGGGGGTTACCAGCAGTTCATGAAAAATACAATTCCACGGTTGCTTTACTTTCCGGCGATGCTATGTTGATTACTGCTTATAAATATCTTGTAAGAGCGGATCATCAGATGGTCACTCACCTGATAGATTTATTTAATGATTGCGCAATAAGAATATGTGAAGGCCAGCAATTAGATATGAATTTCGAGAAAAGCGAAATCCTGGAGATAGAAGATTATATGGGTATGGTAGAATTAAAAACAGCATATTTGTTTGCAACCGC
>JACCZZ010000267.1 GCA_013695715.1 Chitinophagales bacterium
TGTTTTCACGCTGCTCTTTTTTAAAACGTATCATGATTGGAAATTCATCTTCATACTCGCGGTATTTCGATGCTTCTAATCCAAACACTGCAGTTCTTATTGCATCACCTACTGTTTTGGTGGAAACACCCTCTCTGCGTGCCCGCTCCCGATCCACATTTACTAGAATCTCAGGATTGCTCACCTCTACATCAGATTTCAAGTTTTCTACTCCGGGAATTTCAAGTGAATCAAGATAATGCTTCAATTCTCCTGCTGTTGCAATCAGCTCATCAAAATCATCGCCTGCAACTTCAATGTTTATGGCTTTACCTACAGGAGGCCCATTTTGTTCCTGGTCAACGGCAATCTCTACGCCGGGCATATCTTTCACTGCACTGCGTATCCTGTCGAGGTATTCGCGGGTGTTCTGACCATTTCTGTATTTAAATTCCTTAAATGCAACGGTCACTTTTCCTTTGTTGGGATAGGGATTACCACCACCAAACTGATTTTCGTCTGCCCCAATGGCTACATTCGCAATTACCGCGTCAACTATAGGGTTATCTTTCCCTACAATGCCAAAGACTTTGTCTTCTATAATTTTGGTTACAGAATCCGTCACACGGACATCTGTACCTGCGGGAAGCTTCGAATACACATATATAAAGTTAGGATCACCCTGAGGAAAGAAATCTACCTGAGGAGCCCTTAAGGCAATAGCAATGATTGAGATGAAGAAGAGCACAACGGTACCCGCAAGCATCCAGTAAGGGCGTCTTCTGGCCAACGACCAGGTAACCATCTTCCCATAGCCGTTCTGAAACTTGGGAATTCCACGTTCCTGGAAGCGATTTATCAATCCAGTTAGAACATACTTATTAAGCAGCACCACAAGGAGAAGGAAGATTGTAAAATTTCCTAAGCCAATATTTTTTGTTACATAGAATATTAGTGCGATAAAAATGAACAATCCAATTGTTATGTACCAACTACGCTGCGATTTTTTTCTAAACCCATTCTCAGGTTCCTGTGCCTTTCTTTTCATAAACTGCACCGCAAACACCGGATTAATGATATAAGCAACAACCAGTGAAGCAAGCAAGGTGAGAATAAGAGTTATGGGGAGATAGAACATAAACTCACCGATGATGCCAGGCCAGAACGCCAGGGGGATGAAGGGTGCTAAGGTAGTAAGCGTGCCCGCTAACACAGGAAGAAACACCTCCCCTGCCGCGTACTTGGAGGCCATTTTTATTGGCAGCTTTGTTTTATTGAAAATTCGCCACGTATTTTCTATTACCACAATGGCATCATCCACCACAATGCCGAGCGCAAACAACAGCGCGAATAACACTATCATATTAAGATTAAAATCGATAGCCGGCATTACAAGAAAGGCAAGAAATATGGATAGTGGAACAGAGAGGGCAACAAATATTGCATTCGTTGTGCCCATAAAAAACATTAGAATAAGAGTGACGAGAATAAATCCAATAATAATAGAGTTGATAAGATCGGTAAGTGTATTTCTGGTTTGGGTTGACTGGTCACCAGTTATAGAAATTTTCATTTGAGCAGGTAATCTGTTTTCGTCCTGCATGGTGGTGATCAGCTTATGCACCTTGTCAGAGGTGGCAATCATGTTTTCGCCGGCCCGTTTTATAACATTCAAAGTGATCACATTCTTTTCGTCTAGGCGGGCGAACGATTCCTTTTCCTTATAGCTGTCCGATACTGTAGCAATATCATTTAAATGTATTGGAGCGCCATCTGCATTCTGAATAACTATATTTCCAATTTCATCAACCTTGCTGAATTCTCCTGAAACCTTAAGACTTCGTTTCATCCCCGACATAGGAATTTGACCTCCTGATGTGATCAGGTTTTCACTGGTAATGGCCATATAGACATCGCCGGCAGTAATTTTTGCAATGTCCATTTTATACATGTCGAGATCTACCTGTATTTCTCTCTCCGGAGCGCCAATTAAATCTACACGTGTAACTGCAGATATTTCCTCAATCTCATCCTTCATGTCATCGGCATACTCCTTAAGTTTGGACAATTCCATATCTCCCGACATATTGATATTCATCATCGGGAACTCGGAGAAGTTAATATCCTGAACAAGGGGATCACCATAGATGGCAATATCCTGCGGCAGGTCCCTTTTGGCTTTGTCAACAGCGTCTTTAACTTTCTGCTTGGCATCGGTTACGTCTACACCTGTATTAAACTCCACAACGATGCTTGAATAATCCTGCACAGAACTACTTGTTACCTTTTTAATACCTGAGATGGATTTAATCTGTTTTTCCATATGGCGGGTAACAAGATTTTCCATATCTGTGGGAGAAGTACCCGGATAATACGTAGCCACAAAAATGGTTGGTATCACTATATCTGGAAAAGTCTCCTTTGGCAGCGAATTGTAGGCAGAAATGCCGAGAAGCATTACGATAACAGTAAATATGAAAATGCTCGTTTTGTTATCAATTGCCCAGCTTGTGGGTTTGAATTCTTTTGGGATGTGCTTATTCATAACCGGGGGAGTTAGATGTGATATGAGAGTGGAATAAAGTGGTGAGCTTGCGCCGCTTAAGAATAATTTATTTTATATTAGAAGCCTGGGTATTGTCGATGATAAGTGGCCGGCCATTACTTAAATCCTGGTAACCTGTTGTTATCAGTTGATCGCCTGCATTCAGCCCTGAGAGTACTTCCATCCTTTCGCCATAGGATGAGCCTGCAGTGATCACTGCCTTTTCAGCCACTCTTTCATTTCCTGTCTGCTTTGCGAGAAATACGAACTTTCCTTCCTCCGAATTCTGAACAATGTTGATAGGCACTGTAATCGAATTTTCTTTTGAGTAATCACGTATCTTCAGCACTGCAACCATGTTGGGATGAAAGTATTTTTGCTCCTCTGATCCCAAACGGATGTCAACCTGAAAGGAACGTGAAGCCGGATCAATAACCTGGCTTACAGCCGTTACCTTTTTAATTATTTCTTTGTTTGCATCTGGAAATCTTATGGTTACCTCATCTCCGACCTTTATTGTACCAGCATAGTTCTCGGCTATATCGGCGACCACCTTCATACTGCTTAAGTTAACTACGCGAAAGGAGGGAAAACCCGGAGAAGCCGCTTCCCCTAACTTTGCCATAACTTCATCCACTGTTCCATTTATAGGGGATTTTATTTTTGACATTTCATACTGCTGTTGCAAAACGTTTAGCTGCTTTTCGAGCGATTCTTTTTGATTTTGTGCTTGCAGATATTGCACTTCAGTTCCTATGCTCTGATTCCAGAGAGATTGTTGTTTTTCATATAAAAGATTTGCCAGCTCCAAATTCTTTTTCAATGCTTCAATACTAGCCATAGAAGTTGCAGCGTCCATAGTAGCTAACACCTGCCCTCTTCTTACATGATCGCCTTTTGACACAAGTATTTTGGTTATAGTGCCAGGAAGCTGTGCCATTACCCCAACATTTTGATCGGCGTCAACCCGGCCCTGAACTTCGATGAAATGCTCAAACAGGGAGGGTTGCAAGGCGGAAACAGCTACTAACTTGGGTTTTTCTTTCACTCCCCCGGTGTCAGAAGCAGCTATCTGTGTCTCCAGCTTTTTAATCTGTTCAACAATGTCCTTTTGTTGTTTTTTTAATTGCTCGAGCTGAGCTTTCGGATCTTTTGTTTGTCGCTGCTGGCAGGAAACAAAAAAAGAAAAAACGGCGATGATCAACAGTAACTTTTTCATAGAAATGTATCTGTGCATTAAAATTATTATCAGGATAATTTATTTGTAAAGGCTTCCGAAAGCTTTTTGAAGATCAATTCTCGCTATCCAGGCATCATAAAGGGCGGAGAGGTAATTTGTTTCAGCATCTTTCAATGAGCCTTCAGCATCTGTTACCTCGAGGCTCGAGCCGGCTCCTAATTCAAACTTTTTTCTTGAAATGTCTACAACTTCTTTTGCAAGATCCAGATTGCTCTTTTGCGATGTAAGCCGGGAAATTGCATTCTGCATATTTGCCTCTGCCGATGATACCTGCAGGTTCATAGCATTGCGGAAATTTTCGATATTGTTCTCGCTTTTCTGCAAGCTAAGACGTGCTTGCTGCACTTGCCTTGCTTTTTGCAAACCGTCAAATATTGGAAGGCTGAGTTTTAAACCAATTAGACCAGTCGAATACCAACGGCCATTATTAAAAAAATTGAATTCTTCGCGTTGCGCCTGATAACTCAGGCTTCCGAAAGCGTATAGGCTTGGGAGATAGCCAATGTTATACCGCTGAACATCCATCTGAGCAAGCGACTTACCAGTCAACAACTGCTGGTATTCTACTCGATTGTTTAAGTCAGGGGTACCAGAATTTTGTAACACTGCCTCAAAGTTGTCTTCACCAATGGAATCTGTAAGAAAGATGCCGCGATTAACATCCATTCCCATTTGAAACTTTAACACAAGAGAACTTAAAGCAGTGAGCCGCTCTACATTTCCCTTTTCAGTAATGAGGTTGTTGTAATTAACGGTGATGCGATCTACGTCGAGCTTCTCTACAAATCCAGCCTGGTAGAGCGCTTTCGTATCCTCGAACAATTTTTTGAAGCGGGTGATGTTTACATCAAGCTGCTGCAACCTTCTCTCTGCGATAAGCGAAGAGAGATAGGCTTTCATCACAGCTTCCACAGTCTCTATCTCATTTCGGTGTACATCAAGTGACGAAAGATCTGCGAGTGCCCGTGCAGCCTTCAAACCGAGAAAATAACGGCCATCCAGCACCAGTTGTGAAGCCTGTAGAGAAGCAGTTGCATTCCATTGTGTGCCGAATTGGACTGCTGCGAACGTGCCAGGCTCACCTCCAAAAAACTCCGCAGGTATAAGTGAGGTAGGAAGCTTTAAAAAATCTGTTACATCCAGTGATGCATCAATTTGCGGAAGCGCGAGGCCTGTAACTTCCTGTGTATGCCGCATAGAGATCTCCTCATCAAGGCGCGCGTTGCGAATGTTGACCTGATTAGCAAGCGCGTAGTCAATGCATTGCTGCAGCGACATGCGCGCGGTATCTGAGGTAGCGGTTTGTGCTGAAGCACTAATGCAAAATGCCCAAATAAGTAAGGCTGCAAAAAATAGCTTTTTCATGCTATGATTTTTGGTTTTTTTATTTTATACTGCCTGTTATAGCTGCCGAGGAGCTTTATGCCTTCGATGGTTAAAATCCCGTAAAGGAAATGCTCCAGGAGGGTGAGCTGTACTTCCTGTAAATTGAATTTTGTGGGTGCGAAAATCGTAGGATTCATCCCGAGCTGCACTTCTTCAATTCTCAACTTTGCAAGTATCCTGACGTTAAGGTCGGCGCGATAAAGTCCCTGTTTTATTCCCTTTTTAAGGTTGGCTTCAACTGCTCCAAGCAGTTGCTGTTCACGAAATATGTGGAAATGATCCCATGCGGCAGGGTGATATTTTTGAAGATCGTATATCAGGTTTGGATTCATCTTTGAAAACATGTCACCAAGAAAATCCATTGTATTGAGAATTTCAATGATGGCGTCTTTAGCATTTTTAGCTATCTGATGAATCTTCTCTGTATGAGAATCCAAATCTCTTCTACATGCTTCCTCAACAATCTGATGCTTATCGTTAAAGAAGAGATAAATTGTTTTTTTTGAGATGGAAAGGTGACGGGCTATATCATCCATTGTAATGCTGCGGATGCCGTAGCTGTAAAAAAGCTCGTGAGCAGCTTTCAAGATACGATCACTGGTTTCCTGACCATTTTCTTTACCATTTACCTTCATATCTGAGCGCAAAACTATGGAAACATTTTTCATTTCCAATGTTTCCATTAATTTATTTTAGTTGAGTTTAGCAGGTTTTTAAAAGGCGGGACGATTCATCAGGTTGCATATTGTCAGATAACTAAATTTATTTTTGTTTTAAACTTCATCATACTTTCATCCATAGGAGACATATAACAGCAAGTCTCATCTTTCCGTCATTTCGACGATAGGAGAAATCTCATAGTTATCCGCTGATGTAGGGAGCTTTCGCACAGGGTTCGAAATGACGGAAAACTCAACTGCTCGAATGTAAACAGCGCCGCCTCTTTTCATAATTGCAGTCAGTGTCTTTCAATCATTTCGACCTTTGAAGAATAAAATCTGGAAAGTATAATGTTCTTTGCCATTTCGGCTTTAGGAGAAATCTCTTAAGGGACATTAATGAAGGATGCATCAGAATAAACTATTCAAACCTTAGTATTACCAATATTTAATCTCTTCCCATAAATCTAACCAGGATGGATTGATCGAGTTGATCAATGCTACTCTTTTCTCGCGCCTCCATTTTTTTATTTGCTTTTCTCTTGCAATAGCTTCTTGTATTGTAAGAAAATTTTCATAGTACACGCAATATTCCAAATTATATTTGTCAGTGAAACTGCCCTTATAGATATGTTCCTTGTGTTGAGAAATACGCTGTTTCAAGTTTGAAGATACCCCAATATATAATGTAGTCTTTAGTTTATTAGTCATAATGTAAACAGTGCCGCCTCTTTTCATAATTGTAGGTTCAAGGTCCTTTCCGTCATTTCGACGATAGGAGAAATCCCATAGTTATCAGGCATGGTGTCGGGAGATTTCTCACTGTGTTCGAAATGACGGGATCCTTCAACTGTTTAATACTGCAAGATCATAGACCATGATATCTTGTAAAAGGATAGGTAAGATATAAAACGAGCCGCCATTCACACCAAATTCACATAGTTAAATGTTCATTATACAATTTTTCTTATTCCTGATTGCGGAGTCAGTTGCAGTGATGGAGAAACATCAGTGATAAGGTTCAACCCCGGCCTTTTCCCTTTCTCTATAGATCCAAGCTGATCATTCCAGCCAAAAAAATTGGCACCATTAAGTGTTGCCCATTGAAGGAGTTCTTCAGTAGAGATGGAATGTTCTGCAGCCTGAATCGTTTTCATCTCTTCGAGCACTGACAGATGATTATTTGAAGCAAGGCTGTCAGTTCCGATGCAAATACGATCAGAAAAATTTCTGAATAAGGAAAAATCGGGAAGACGATCCTCTATGTAATTATTTGCATTTGGGCAAAAACAGAAATAAGATTTGGGACATTGGGAATTAATGACAGCAATATCCTCTGCACCGGAAAAAGTGTTGTGTACAAAGAGTATCTTTTTATCAGGAGGAAAATAATCAATAACTGAATGGAGGCTGTTTTTACCAGTTGCCTCAAATAGAGATAACGGTACATTGAAATGGTTGAATACTCTCAAAAATTCCCCTGAGCCACTTATAAAGAAATTATTTTCCGCCTCGCTTTCCTGATTGTGATAGCTATAAATTAGAGGTTGATTTACATTATAAGAAAAAATAAGGTTGAATAACTCAGGCGGAACACTATATGGAGCATGGGGCGTGATTGACGCTGAGAGATTTTGCTGCAGCGCCTGGTTTAATAATTCCAAAGATTTCTTAAAGTATACTTCAGCATGATCAGGATAAAATCCAAAGCACTCAATAAATGTATGAGTACACATAAGGCTCTCTGATTTAGCCTTAAAAGAGTAACCATCATTTGATATGTCTCCTAAAGCTATAATGCCATTTTGCCACATCTCCTTTTCAGCATTTTCAAGCTCTTCATAGATTACATTTTTATTTTCATTGGTTCTGCTGAAT
>JACCZZ010000281.1 GCA_013695715.1 Chitinophagales bacterium
TAAGAACAACAATGCTTGTCGGATTCCCGGGTGAAACAGAAAAAGATGTTGATGAATTAATAACTTTTCTTGAAGAAATGAGATTCGAACGTGTAGGTGTATTCACATATTCACATGAAGAAAATACATCTGGATATAAAATGAAGGATGACGTATCTGAAAATATAAAACAAGAACGTGCAGCACGTGTTATGGCTGCCCAGGAACAAATATCTATTGAACTGAATCAGGAGAAAGTTGGAAAAACATTAAAGGTTTTGATTGACAGAAGAGAGGGAAATTATTTTATTGGTAGAACCGAATATGATTCGCCTGAAGTTGACAATGAAGTATTGATAGAGGCAAAGAGTGGAAGCCTGCAGGTTGGTGAATTTTGTATGGTAAATATTACCGGTGCCGAAGCTTTCGATTTGTATGCAATTCCTGCTTCATACTAAACTTCAGAATATACAGGACAGAGCGCCAGAGACATTCTTCAGAACTAAATATTGGTTTATAATATTGAAGACATCTGCTAATTCATGGAAACTTACATTTCATTATTAAGAGGCATTAATGTAAGCGGACAAAGGAAAATTTTAATGTCCGACTTAAAAGCGTTGTATGAAGCTTTGAAATTAAGAGATGTAGTAACTTATATTCAAAGTGGAAACGTTCTCTTTAAAACAGATAAAAAAGAGTCAAATCAAAGTCTCGCTAAAAAGATTGGGCAAGCAATATTCAAGAAATATAATTTCGATGTGACTGTTATTGTTAGAAGCACCTCAGAAATTGTGAATATAATTTCTGATAATCCATTTCTGAAAGACAGTAATATTGACACCGATAAATTGCATGTTACCTTTCTCTCTGAAACCCCAGAAAAAGAGAAATTCAAAAGCATAGCTCAATTTGATTATCCACCAGATAAATTCATTATTATAGACCAGAATGTGCTTCTATACTGCCCCATTAACTATGGAGAAACTAAATTATCCAACAAATTTTTTGAAACCAAACTAAACGTTTCTGCAACCACACGCAGCTGGAAAACCGTTAATAAGTTAGTTGAACTCGCCTCACCTTCAGAAGCTTAATTTAATGAAGAATGCTCGGGATGATTAATCTATAATTAATAAATATTTGTACTCCTGTCAAAGACTTAAGATGAGCTTTTATGATCTTCCAAAGCAACAACGATCAAACCTGGTTGAGGAAATTCACAAAACCATTTTTTCCGAAATACAGCAAAATAGTCTAACAAAAATCGCTGATTATTTCTCTAACCAAGACACATATATCAGAAAATCGGCTTACCAGGTTTTTGGTAAAATTTATAACCACAATCAGGATTTAAGGAAGATAATTATTTCAAACCTTGACAAGCTTATAACATATCAGGATTCTAAGATTCGCCAGACTGTAATTAACGCTGCTGGTGAAATAGGTATCAAAGACTTCGCTGCTGTAGAGCACTTTTTCGATAGAGCACTTTTTGATGAACATTCATCTTTAAGGAATGCCGTTATCGGATCTGTTAAGAAAATGGGAGCCAAGAATCCAAAGGCCATACTGAACTGGGCTAATAAGTATCTACATCACCCAAATAAAGAAGTTCGCAGAGAGATATGCCACGGCATTGAACTTCGTGGCCGTACACATCCGGGAGACATTCTTCTAATATTAAAAGAGCTGCAGCACGATAAAACTGCAAGGGTGCGAAATACTCTTGTACATGTTATTGGCCAGATCTCTTATAAAAAAGGATGCCTTGCAACCGTAATCGAACATTTAAATACCTGGGATAACAAAGAGCCAACCAACAATGCTGTTGAAGAAATCATTGATGTCAGTTGCGGTATCAAGACTTTGCCGCGTTAACACAGAAGGAAACTATTGAGTATATTTCCAGATACTATAAAAATCACTGGCAATAATGCCGATTCAGGGTGACGAGCCTGACTGTTTATCTTCCGCTCTCAATTCTTCCTGCCGCTCATCTATATAATGCAGAAAATTATATCCACCAGCAAAGGTAAACAAGATGACTGCGAGCCAGTAACCATATAGATACTTCAAAGAGAGTATATATTGTTCATATCTGCCAGCGTCATTTTCGATTGAATGGTTAAGATTAATACGCGTAAGCAGCAAGCAGAGCAACCCGGCGAAGCCAATCAGACCCATAAGTAATTCAGGGGCTTTCGGTAAGAGCAGGCTTAACATCACTCCTGCAACAGCAAGTACCAGAGCAATGAGCACAAAGTAATTCGGATCCACATGCTGTTCCGTCAAATTCAGATCAAAATCTTTACTCTCATCTTTTGAAAGTGTGTCATTTCTCAGCTTTATGGTAGTGCCCGTTGCAAGCTGAAAACCGCTCAGTGTCCTTACTGAAACGTCATTGCACCTGACATCAAGAAAAGGAAGAATAAAGCAAACAATTATTAAACTGAATGCTGCCGGAGATTGATATTTCTTAAGCATACTCATACCGAAAGTAATACACAATAGCTGCAAACTTGCTGTAGGATGAATGGCGCACCAGCCAAGATGTTGAAGTTGACATAATCACAGACGATTCATTCCTTATATTTGGCACTTATGAATTCACTTAAATTGTATAATACTTTAAACCGTGAAAAGGAAATTTTCAACCCCATTATTAGCCCTTATGTAGGTATATATTTGTGTGGACCAACGGTGAGCGGTGAATCTCATCTTGGTCATATTCGACCCGCTGTTACTTTCGATATTCTTAACCGTTATCTCAAATATCTTGGCTATAGAGTTCGCTACGTTCGCAACATCACAGATGCGGGCCACTTTGAAGAAGAGGGGCGTACAGCGGTAGATAAGGTAGCTAATAAAGCACGGCTGGAACAACTGGAACCTATGGAGATGGTTACAAAGTATACCAACCTATACCGCGATGCCATGGATAAGTTGAATGTTCTTCGACCTGATATTGAGCCTACCGCAACAGGCCACATCGTAGAGCAGATAAATATGATTGAGGATATATTGGCAAAAGGGTTTGCCTATGAGGTGAACGGCTCAGTATATTTTGACGTCACCAAGTATGCAAAAGAAAATGACTACGGCCGCTTATCAGGAAGAAAGATTGATGAGATGATTGCCGGAAGCCGTGAGCTCGAAGGTCAGGGTGAAAAGCGCAATCCGGCCGACTTCGCTCTCTGGAAAAATGCACCGCCCGAACACCTGATGCGCTGGCGAAGTCCTTGGGGCGAAGGGTTTCCGGGCTGGCATATTGAATGCTCCGCGATGTCATCAAAATATTTAGGAGCTCCATTCGATATTCATGGTGGTGGAATGGATCTGTTATTTCCTCATCACGAGAGCGAAATTGCACAGACGAAGATTGCCATTGGCAAGCCGGTCGCCAACTATTGGGTACATAACAATATGATTACAATAAAGGGCCAGAAGATGAGCAAATCTTTGGGAAATACCATCACCATTTCTCAGATGACTGATGGCAACCACCCATTATTGGAACAGGCCTATTCACCAATGACACTTCGTTTCTTCATATTGCAAACACATTATCGCAGCACACTCGATTTTTCAAATGAGGCGCTTATTGCTGCTGAAAAGGGACTGCAACGATTGCTTCAGGCACAACGTACATTGAAAGATCTTGCTTACAATGAAGTTGATTCTGATTACAATCAGGAAGAAGATAATATAGTGAAGCAGTTGATTGATTCATGCACTGTGCATATGAATGATGATCTGAATACGGCAATGGTATTGGCGTCATTGTTTGAACTGAGCTCAAAAATTTATTCGTGGCAAAATGCGCAGTTGAATATTTCATCTATCGGCAGAGAAACATTTGTATTGCTCTTAAAAACGTTCAATGATTTCATTACTGATGTTTTAGGATTGAAAGATGAAACAACCTCTGATAATTCAAAGATGAATGAGTTGATGGATCTGCTCATTGCCTTAAGAAAAGAAGCACGGGAGAAAAAAGATTTTCATACATCAGATAAAATTAGAGACAACCTGCAGAAGATCGGCATTCAATTGAAGGATGGTAAGGAAGGGACTACGTGG
>JACCZZ010000306.1 GCA_013695715.1 Chitinophagales bacterium
AAACCTGTGAGGTTTTTTTTTATGGTTGTATTGTAAGTGGTCAGTATTTATAATATTTTATAATAATATTCGGCTGTCAACCTGAAGGATACTTAACCTCTTCTAAAGAGCACTTCCAGCCATGAGGTTGATATTGCGCTAGTTGTTTTCTTATGTTATATTAAGAACTATCCTAAGACATGGTAAGGTGTGCATATACCATGTCGCACAGGATTAATATGGAGGGCAGAGAATTAGACTCTAATTTGTGCTCTGTGTACTGAAATTAGTTATTGGATAGGAAGGTAAGATCAAAAGCAGGTTAAACAGTAATTGTTAGACCCTTTATAAACTACCTGTAAACGAGCTTTTCTATTAATTTATCAAAGCCCTCGATAAAATATGAAATACATCAGTTGCTTTAATTTGCTCTTTTTCCTTTAAAAGGGTTTGATCAGCAATTAAAACAGCCCAATCATTTTCAGATTCTGGAATACGCCCATGCGATCCTTTTACCAAAGATCCATCTAAAGAAATTACATCCATCAAATATCGCAGGCCTAACTTCTTCTTTAAAAGTGTGGTGCCCACCTTAACCATAGGTAAATTTATATTCGGATCAATAAACAATTCAACTGGGTCGTATCCGGGCTTCTTATGAATTTCAACAATGCGTGCAAAGTCGGGGGCTTTAGTATCGTCCAGCCAATAATAATAAGTAAACCAGGAATATTTATCTGCCACACAAACCAGGGTGCCAGAATCTTTATGGTTAATAAAATATTTATGCTGATCATTTTTATCCAATACTAATTCTACACCTTCAACTTTTTGTAACAAATTTTTCAATTTTTGTGTTTCAGCTTCAGTTTTATCCTTGAGATAAATGTGCGCAACTTGATGATCGACTACTGCAAAAGCCTTGGAAGCACCTGCATCAAGCAATTCCAGACCGCTTTCTTCACGTATGCTGATATAGTTATTTTTTCTAAGAATACGGTTCAAATGTACCGGCCGGTTAACTGAAGTAATTCCATACTCTGAAAGTACAATCACCTGTACATTCCTTGATTCATAAAATTTAATAAGTTCTTCGCATAGGTTGTCAATTTCCATTAGATCCTTTGCGTTTTTTCCCAGATCGTTCCCATGCCTTTGAAAATTATAGTCGAGATGTGGTAAATAGATGAACGTAAGCGTGGGGGAAAATTTTTCTTCAACCTTCATGGAGGCATCAGCTATCCATTTAGTTGATTTAATATTGGTTCGTGGTCCCCAAAAATCAAACAGAGGAAATACTCCTAATTCATTTTGTAATTCATCGCGTAATTCAGCGGGGTGGGAATAACAATCCGGCAATTTGATTCCATCTGCATGATATTGAGGGCGTGGTGTGATAGTATAATCCGCCGTTGAATACATATTAAACCACCAGAACATATTTGCACAAGTGAAATGAGGATGCTGTTCTTTCATCACTTCCCATATTTTCTTTGCTTTAATTAATTTATTGCTCTGTCGCCAGAATTTTATTTCGCACTCTTCTTCAAAGTACCAGCCGTTACCAACTATACCATGCTCATTGGGCATTTTTCCTGTAAGATAAGTTGCCTGAACTGAGCATGTAACAGCAGGTAATATGGGGTGCACCGCTCTTACTTGCCTTTTATCAGACCAAGTCTTAAGAAAAGGAGTGTGCTCTCCCAATAAAGATTTTGTAAGACCAACCACATTAATGACTACAGTTCTTTTCATTGATTATTATGTTTATTACCCAGCCCAATTCTCGAATAATAGATTCTTTTAATTCCAATCTTTCAGCTTTTGGCAAAACTTCCCATGTATAAGTTTCAACTTCGAGATGATTCGTAAATTTATTTTTCTTTAAAATATTCAGCACTTCCAGAATATCATCCTGAGTTGATTGCAACTCATTATAAGAGAGCATGAATACAGGAACATGATAGTGCGTTCTCCATTCATGAAATTCCGGGTTATAAAAATGTTTTAAGGCCTCAGGTAAATCATTAAAATGATGCAACAAGCCTAGGGCATCCTTTACAATAGTTTGATGTAAGTAAACAGATTCTGAAAATAACTGATACTGATTAAGGATTTCGTTTCTGTTATTATGTTTGTTCGTAATAACTTTTAAAGCTGAACTTATCTGCACCTTGCCCACTTTAATACCTGCACTTTGAAATGCTTTGATAACCTCGGCAGGTTTTTCGTACTCTACAGAAAAATGACAGATATCGTAACATAGAGTGATATGGTCTCTAATAATTGACTCGCAAATTTCAAGAGGTAGATTCAGGCTATATTTAAGATAGTCCCTGCCATATGGAATTAAATATTCATTAAAAAAATCAATGGTTTCTTTCGAGCTTTCCAGCAGGCACGAAGGTTCGGGCTCTATATCTAAATGAATATACTTACCAGCATATTTTCTTACGCGATAAAGTTCAACTACACATTTCATCAAATTAATTGCAGAGGCCTCAAACACGTCAATTGCATTACACGAATTATTTAACCACGGCTTATAAGACAGGGGAGAAGTTGATATTCCGGCTTCTGAACTTTCAGGGATAAGTTCAGATAATACGTCAATGAGATTTAAAGTGTAAATTAATCTTTCACTGGTAGTCCAATCAGGTTTGTAAACATTATCCTTCACAACAGTATTGTGAAAGCCCCCGTAGGGAAAACCATTCAGTGTAAAAACATAACAATCATTCTCTGCAAGCCATTTTCTGAATTTAATGAGATTACCTCCACTAAGCATTTCCTTTGCTGCAGCATCGCTCAATCGCAAGCCAATTCCAAATGGTTTTGTGAGTGATAATTTTTCTTTTATTAAAGGAATATTTTCATTTAAAGCATCAAACACCTCCTTCCATGATTCACCTGCATGAATATTTGAGCAATAAGTGAGATGTAAGCCAGGAGAAATTTGCACGATTTTATCAAGTATAATTAACAGTACATAATATTATGGGGATAATTAATAGTACCTGCTATTGTTTCTCCACGGTTAATTATTACGGCTCACAGAATCCAAATCAAGAAAGACGCAAAAGCATACGATTCACAACTAATTTAGTTAGTCGTTTTCTTTCAATATGGATACGGCTTTCATAATAAATTCCTCATCCATTTCATGCACTTCGATCCCTTTTCCTATTTTTTCTAAGAGCATAATAGTAAGCTGCCCGCCAAGATGTTCCCGAAATTCCTGTAACCCTTCTAATAAGCCAGATTTTACCTTATTATTATTCACTTCCATTTCAGGCGCATAAACTTTAAACTCAAGTTTTTTGGATAAATGAATTAGCCGCATCATTTCTTTTTCGTGCAGCAAGCCTTTGAGATTAGCATATACAGCATCCAGGCACATACCCATAATAACAGCTTCACCATGAAGGATTCTATAATTGCTTAATTGCTCCAGCTTATGTGCGCTCCAGTGGCCATAGTCCAGCGGGCGTGAATTACCCTGCTCAAAAGGATCTCCGCCAGCAATATGTTGCAGGTGAATTTCTGCACAGCGACGAATCAATTGCTTTATAATTTCGGAATCACGATCAATTAATTCTGACGCATGTTCTTCAATAAAATCAAAGAAAGAATCATCCTTAATTAAACCTACTTTAATAGCTTCAGCAAAGCCGCTACGAAAATCACGAGCTGATAAGGTATGAAGTAAGTTAAAATCATTAATTACGATAAAAGGCGGTGCAAATGTTCCGATGAAATTTTTCTTTCCGAAATAGTTAATACCATTTTTTACACCAACACCGGAATCATTTTGCGACAACACTGTGGAAGGTATTCGAATATGGCGAATGCCCCGATGTCCAATAGCGGCAGCAAAGCCCACAGCATCAAGCACAGCTCCACCACCAATTGCTACGATGTACGAATGACGGTCTATGCCATATTTATCAATTGCTTCTAGAATGCTGTGCACATTTGCAAAATCATTTTTTACTACTTCCCCACCAGAAATTATTAAAGGTGTGTCTGCTAGTTTGTAGTTACCTGAATTAAAGAAGAATTTAATATCTTTAATTAAGTCAGGATGTAAAACCGCAACGTTACTATCAATAAAAAACAAAAATTTGCTATTATGTTGAATTCCGCATTCGTCCAAAATATAACTAAAATAATTTTGACCTCTGTCAAAAAGATTTTCTATAAAATAGACAGAATAGTTGTAAACTATTTTGAACTTTTCTTGGATTTTAATCAAAAGTTATAGAATTAAATGCTCAATAGCAAGAATTTTTTTACGAACAAATAAGAAATTAACCGTATCCTTGAATACGGCTTATAAATGGACTTCATGTAACTGCAAAAACTTTAGCCAGGAAAATTGAAATTGGAAATAATGCCAGCACCAACAGCGCATATTCCCATCTGACAAAACATGCCGCAACAGCTGCATCCATCACAATTAATGAAATTACTCCGGTTTTAACGGAATTACGGATGTTTATCGGTTCAGGTTTTTGTAGTGCTTTAATTAAAGGACGATATATTAGAAACGCAAATAAAATTATAAACCCAAGTGCCTGCAAAAAATAACGCCCTTCAAAATAAGCAGCTATTAAACAAATACTGATGACAACTATTGCATACATGAATGCAGCATATCTAATTGCTGCTCTATTGCCTCCCACAACTTCACCACGGCTTATCATAGTTATGGCTGCAATGTAAAGAATGGGAATTGTGGCAAGCAGGAAATAATTTTCCAGTGCAAGCATTAAAGCGCTCATTCCCAATAAAAGGTTTCCTCCCCGGCACAAACCCATATTTAAAGGGCCAAAAAATTTATGATGCTTCCCTTTAAAATCATAAAAGAGGGCCAGTACAGCAATAATTACAGCGATCACCGCACTTTGTAAAGAAACCATGTAAGCGAAAATTATTCCTCCAATAAGCAAAGCCATTCCTAAAATACCTGCGCCTGTTCTGCTTGCATGTCCGCTTGGAAGTGGCCTTTCCGGACGCTCTAATTTATCCAGCTCATAATCTGCTACATCATTCATAATCACGCCACCACCATATAAACCAATAGTCGCGAGATTAAGTAGAATTAATTCCTCATAATTTATTTCACTAAAAATTCCATTGTGCAGAACAGCTAAGGTTACAGCATATCCAGCAAGAATATCTGCAATTGCAGTAACAATATTAGCAGGACGGGAGAGGCGCAGGTAGGCAAGAAGTGAATTCATTAGAAAGAATCTGTGCTTTCAGGATAAAATTTACTCTACAGGATAATTCTTTCATCCTGATGTTCCACCAATGGAACCTGCCCTCCACGTAAAATTGAGTTGCCATGATATTTCAAGTTTTGATTAATTGGGTTAGCATCAAGCCAGTCGCTTTCATTGAATTGTCCGCTTTGTCCAAATGCCTTAATTGCATTATCGTAACAAACTTTTTTAACGTCTTCTTCACTGATGCCATGCTCGAGCATTAAGGCAGCAGTTTTAGGAACAGCCAAAGGATCACTAACACCCCAATCGGCTGCGGAGTTAATGAAGATGTGATTTGTACCGTATTGCTTTACAATTTCCACCATGCGTTCATTTCCCATTTTGGTGTGAGGATAAATAGTAAAGCCGGCCCAAAAGCCACGGTCCAACACTTCCTTCGCTGTTTCTTCGTTATTATGATCGATTATAACAAGTTTAGGGTCAATTTGATGCTCGATGCAAACATCCATACTGCGTGAAGTACCTTTCTTCTTATCTCGATGTGGTGTATGTATCTGTACAGGTAGATTTACTTCTTTCGCCAGTTCAAGTTGCAGGCGAAAATATTTTTCCTCAAGATGAGTTTGATCATCATAACCAATCTCACCCACACCAACCACTCCTTCTTTGCAAACGAACAGTGGAAGTATTTCCATAACCTGCTCTGCAAGAGCCTCGTTGTTGGCTTCTTTTGAATTAAGGCCGATGGTGCAGTAATGTTTAATTCCAAACTGGCTTGCTCTGAAACTTTCCCAACCAATTAAATTATTAAAGTAGTCTTTATATGTCCCAACTGAAGTGCGAAGTTGACCCTGCCAGAAGGAAGGTTCAATGATTGCAACTACGCCTGCTTTGCGCATAGCTTCATAATCATCAGTTGTGCGTGAGCACATATGTATATGGGGGTCTATAAATATCATGTCCATTGCCGAGTTATTAATTTTTAGTGCATTAATAATTTATTACCCATTATTCCAAACTTCTGTTCCTAAGCCCTTCCAGTTCAGCTGAACGCTTTCAACTGGAAGCGGGTAGTTAATTTCTTTTAATTCTGTTAGCGGACTTATTGAGCATACTAATGCGGCCGCTTTTCTTTCCAATTCATCTTCACTAAGTGCGAGACGTTGAATATCTTTCATGTTTTTCACTTCAAGATAAGGTGCTACAAGCTGCCATAATTCAGGATTTACTTTTCGTTCTGCTGACCATCTTTCATGAGCATAATCGTTTGCCATGCGTGCAAGATTTTTATTTAAGCGGAATTGTAAGTTAACAACTTTATATAGCGGTTTTCCAACAAACAGGCACTTCAAAACCATTTGGTTAAATGCATCCTCACTTAGATATTCAGCAGGGAAAGGATTGTGGTTAGCTACAGCCTCAAACACTTCACCCATATTGGTGCGAACACCTTCCATGCAACGTATAATTAATTTTTCAGGATATGACAACAAGGGTAATGCTGAATATAATGCAACCATTTCTCCAACATTGCCCGAAGCAAAAAGATTCTCAATCATGGTTAGATATTCAGGTTCATTTTCATCAGATATTTGAAGAAGAATGAGCAGGCGTACCGCTTTATCTACTGAGGACGGCGGAGTCCAGTTTTTATGAAGTTCATCTGCATTTTTTAATTCATTAGCATTATAATTTAATTTGTCTTTTCCAAACATGCGAACTGCTCTGCTGAACGACATATAAAAAGCACCTGTTTTTGGTTGTGAGAGTAAATTATCCAGCATGCTATTTAACTCGGCATATTTTTCAGGACTTAGC
>JACCZZ010000375.1 GCA_013695715.1 Chitinophagales bacterium
GAACCGTGTGAGCACCCTCGTTTTAAAGGGTGAAGATGCAACGCGCACAGCAATGGCAAAAACAGTAGGACTTCCACTGGCTATAATGGTTCGTCTGATAATACAGAATGAAGTATTCCTGACGGGAGTGCACATTCCTGTGATGACACAGATCTACGAGCCTGTATTAAAGGAGCTGGAATTGTATGGTGTGAATTTTATGGAGGAAGAGGGTTAGACATTGACCATGCTTCCTGGTTTCAAAATACTCTTATTATATACACGTAGAAGCTTTTGCTATGGCTATCCAAAGATGTATTCGCAATTCATATGTTTCGGTAAAGCTTTAAACAATTATTTTCTTGTTTATAGTTATGGATATATGTGCTGGAGATGACTTTTTTCAGAACGAATAGTAATCAATCCAATAGCAATAAAAAGAACTCCTGATGCAAGGAACATATGATCATAAATAGAAAGCCCAAAACGTTCAACAACATGATGAATGCCTAAAATATAATGGTCTATTATTCCTTCAACTAAATTAAAAATTCCCCATCCCATTAACCCTGATCCAAAGAAAATACGACCTGACCAAGGCACATTCTTCTGCCTTGCTACTTCCCATAAAAGACTGATTGAAATGGCCGTTGTTATCCATGTCAATGCATGAAATAAGCCATCCCAAACCATACTTGTTTTAATGTTTACAATTGTATCCTGGGGCAACTTTGCGGAAAGCATACTGTGTAGCTGCAATATTTGATGAAATAAAATTCCATCTGCAAAGCCCCCCATACCAACTCCCATTACGTTCCCTGCAGCAATCAAAGGTTTATTATTCATTTATTATTATTGATCGATACTTTTTTCTGCCAACCATCATTATAAATAAAAATTGTAATTAAGAAAAATATTGCGAAGGGTAACAACGTAATGAATAGATTAAGGAAGAAGTCATGTCCAAAAAGCAAACGCCGAATTTGTGTTGCAGTTTCTGATTTGCAAAATGGACAGGCTGCAGAGATAGTAGAAATAAGCAGGAATAATAAGCACAATACAAAAACCTTCATGTTCTGGGATTAAATCATGATGAGTTAAAAATTAGTTTTCAAAAATAATTATTACCAGAACAGAATAAATCTATCTTTGCAGTCCGTTTTTCAAAAAAACCTAACCATCATCATTATAAAATCTGGTGTTTTAAGGACTTTGAACAACTTTTAATAAACCGTAATTTATTGAAAGTACATGAAATTATCTCAGTTTAGATTTGATCTCCCCCAATCTCTCATAGCTCAAACCCCTACTAAAAACCGCGATGACTCAAAGCTCATGATTATAGAGCGGAAAACAGGGAAAATTAAACACAAAACTTTTAAGGAGATACTCACCATTTTCGGTGAAAAGGATTGTGTGGTGCTGAACAATACCAAAGTTTTTCCTGCACGTCTGTATGGAAGAAAAGAAAAAACAGGAGCTAAAATTGAAGTTTTTCTTCTTCGAGAATTAAATCATCAGATGCGTCTGTGGGATGTGCTTGTTGATCCTGCACGTAAAATCCGGGTGGGTAATAAGCTATATTTTGGAACGGATGGTTTGCTTGTTGCAGAAGTTGTTGACAATACTACGTCGCGGGGAAGAACGATCCGTTTTCTCTACGATGGTACCGATGATGAGTTGAAAGAAACCTTATATTCTCTTGGAGAAACCCCCATTCCTAAGTACATAAAGCGCAAGCCGGATGCCATGGATAAGGAACGGTATCAAACGGTATTTGCAAAAGTGGAAGGAGCAGTAGCAGCTCCTATTGCAGGTTTGCATTTTAGCCGTGAATTGCTAAAGCGTCTTGAAATTAAAGGCGTTGAGCTTGCAGAACTAACCCTGCACACAGGTTTGGGTACATTCCGCCAAATAGAGGTGGAAGATCTTAGCAAGCACAAAATGGATGCAGAATATTTTAAGATTGATGATATAACATGTAAAATCATCAATCGTGCCATTGATAACAAGGCAAAGGTTTGTGCAATAGGAACCACTACCATGCGGGGCATTGAGTCAGCGGTTTCAGCCCGCAGGTATGTAAAACCTGTAGAAGGTTGGACAAATCTTTTTATTCATCCTCCTTATGAATTCAGCATTGCTAACTGCATGATATCGAATTTTCACATGCCGAAAACCAGTTTAATGATTATGGTTTGTGCATTTGGTGGCTATGAACTTATGATGGATGCTTATAAACTTGCCGTGAAAGAAAAATATCGTTTCTCTACCTATGGAGATGCGTTACTCATAATGTAATTGAATTAGTTTCATAAGGATATAGAGATATTGCAAAACTTTTGCGATCTTTAAGACATCCTTCTTCAAATCAATACTGATTCCCTTGAGTGAAAAAAAGTATGTAATCATTGCCGCAGGCGGATATGGAACCCGCATGCAGTCTGAGGTTCCTAAACAATTTTTGCTCCTGGGCGGAGTGCCGGTAATCGTTCATGCCATTCAGATATTTAATAAAATATGGGATGATGCTCAATTTATTGTAGTGCTGCCGGAAGACCAATTAGTAAGATGGGAGAAAATCAATAAAAAATTTTTAAGAAAAAAGAATATCAGAGCAACGTGCGGTGGAGCAACAAGATTTCATTCTGTAAGGAATGGATTAAAGTTTGTAAAAGATGAAGGCATCATTGCTGTACAAGATGCTTGTAGGCCACTTACATCAGAGCAACTACTTACTAAGTGCCTGGATGAAGTGATAGATAAGAAAGTTGTTATTCCTGTTATAGATCTAAAAGATTCTATAAGAGAAATAATAAAAGATGGATCCCGTAACCGGAACCGTGCTAAATACAAGGCGGTTCAGACTCCACAATGTTTTTATGCTTCCATCCTTAAAAATGCCTACCGCCAAACTTTCGTAGAATCCTTTACCGATGATGCATCTGTGGTTGAAGCAGCTGGATACCGCGTTCATATGGTAGAAGGAGAACCCGATAATTTCAAGATCACGACTCCATATGATATGATGCTTGCCGAAATTATATTACATAAACAACAGACCGCTTCCTGATCAAAAGGTATTATCATTTTCTAAATACCTGATTGCACTGATCAGTAAACCGCAATTATGTTTTTTAATGATATTGTTTAATGAATATAAGCGGCTTTACCTTTATAAGAAATGGAATTAATTTAAAATATCCCTTTGTTGAATCTATACAATCCATTCTACCCATCTGCGATGAAATAGTGGTTGCAGTAGGAAATAGTGAAGATGCAACACGAGAATACGTACGCAATATCCATCCCACTAAAATTAAAATTATTGATACCGTCTGGGATGACACTCTTAGAACGGGGGGCAAGATTCTGGCGCAGCAGACTAATGTTGCATTTGATGCAATTAACGGCGAGTGGGGGTTTTATCTACAGGGTGATGAGGTTGTTCATGAAAATGATCTAGACAAAATATTAAACGATGCAAGAAAATATTTAAATAATAAAAACGTAAATGGATTGCTTTTTAATTATTTCCATTTTTATGGGAATTATAATTATATCGCTAAGCCAGGAACCCGTGGCACTTACCCCTATGAAGTTCGTCTAATAAGAAATAATAAGATGATCCGTTCTTTTCAAGATGCGCAGGGCTTCAGGATGTTTGCTTCGAACTACCCCAGGCCGCAACGTTTTAATGTGAAAAAATCCAACGCTTATATTTTTCATTATGGAAAAGTGCGTGGACCAATGGATGAATTGGAGCGAGCAAAAGAATTTCACAAGCTGTGGCATGATGATAAACACATAGATCGTATGATGGGCAATGCAAAAACATTCAATTATTCCCCTGACTATCCACTACAAATATTTACCGGATCTCACCCTAAGGTGATGCAAAGAAGAATCACGGAAACAAATTGGGATTTTAAATATAATCCTTCCATGGTGAATACCTCTTCAGGACATAAAGTCCTTAATCTTTTGGAACATACAACAGGACTTCGTCCTTTCAGTTTCAGGAATTATAACCTTATAAAATGAGGTAAATAAATGCAGCTCCAGCTGTGGTAAATCGTAGGCGAAGTATTTGTTAAAAAGATAATCAGTCTATGCTTTTAAATCAATACTCATCTTCATTGAAAAAGAAATCGTCGTGTGTGGGGTAATCAGGCCATATATCATCTATGCCTTCAAATAATTCTCCTTCATCTTCCAGCTCCTGCAAATTTTCAATTACTTCTATAGGAGCACCAGAACGAATTGCATAATCTATCAACTCATCTTTTGTCGCCGGCCACGGCGCGTCTTCAAGGTATGATGCCAATTCTAGCGTCCAGTACATAATCTATTTTAAGGGGGGGTCAAATTTTTCGCAAAAATAGATGAATAATCCACAAAGCAAAATTTATTACCAACCTCCATTGTTTCATTTTTGATAGTTACAGACTTTTATAGCCGTGGCTTCCATGGGATTTCTTCGCTTAGAGTGTCGTGAGAAATTTTACGCGCCAAAATGAATAAATAGTCAGACAGGCGGTTGAGATACTTAATGATAATAAGATCTACCGGGCTATGATCATTTAATTCTGTAACAAGGCGTTCTGTTTTGCGACAAACACATCGGGCGATGTGACAAATTGAATTTATGGCATTGCCACCGGGAAGAATAAAGTGTTTCATCTCGGGTAATGGCTCATTCATAATATCGATTTCCTTTTCTAAAAGTTCAACATCACGTTCATGCAAATCCGGTACTTGCATTCGGGAATGTTCAGGATCACTGGCAAGCAGTGATCCGATTGTGAAAAGGCGATCCTGAATCTCTTTTAATACCTCTCTCGTCGCGGCCATTTGCTCCTGATCTCGTACCAATCCAATCCATGAATTTAATTCATCAACTGTTCCATAGGCATCTATGCGTATATGATGTTTTGGAACACGCGCTCCTCCAATCAACTGAGTGGTACCTGAATCACCTTTCTTTGTGTAAATTTTCATGTTTAATTATTTCAATAAGGTTTATAAATGGGATTTTAATATATGCAGACACATTTTTCTGATCTGTAAGTTCATATACAAGCGGAGTGGTAAAAATATAAGATAGGCTCATCTTTTTTTCTTGCTCAGTTACTTTCATAGCCTCAATAAAATGTAATTGGAATATTCTGTTCAGTTATTATTGTAATGAGAACAGAACCAGTTCGCTGATTCAATTTGTTAGATTTGACCAACCAATTTGATTCAATAAACACACCTTCATAATTTACAAAATGGAAAAGCGGTTTTTGGTTGCAGGCAGCATCTTTGGTGGAAGTGCAGTTGCATTAGGTGCCTTTGCTGCTCATGGATTGAAAAATATATTGACAGTAGATAACCTGCGAATATTTCACACTGCTGTAGAGTACCAATTTTATCATGCTCTTGCACTCATGATAACAGGAGTTGTTTCAAGCAAAATCAGAACTACGCAAATTAAGTGGTCAGGCAACTTCTTCATTACAGGTATCTTATTGTTTTCTGGATCATTGTATTGTCTGTCTGTTTTTGCTAATCTTTCATTTATGGGAATGATAACTCCAATAGGAGGACTGTGTTTCTTGGCAGGATGGCTCCTGCTCTGTTTATCTTCTTTATCTTATAAGTCTTCATAAGATAAAATCAGCTATAACAGATAATAAATAAAAAACTTCCCGAACAACATGTCCGGGAAGTTAAGTTTTGCTATTGCAGTATTTATTCTTTTTCCTCCTCCTCCTGTGGCTGATCATCCTCTTCTTCTATGGAATCAGGATCAAAGCCAGGATTACCCTGTTCATAGATTAACTCTTTACCGGGAATTTCGCCAATGATTCTAAACTCTGTCCTACGATTTAGCTGTCTGCCTTCTGGATTATCTTTCCCGTTAGGCAAAGTATTCGGTGCTATTGGATTTGTTTCACCATAACCCTTTGCCTGTAAACGGTCCTGGGGTATCCCTTTCTGAAGCAGATAGTCTACCACACTTTGAGCTCGGGCTTGCGACAGTTTCAAATTATAATCATCATTTCCTTTGCTATCTGTGTTAGCTCCTATTTCTATTATAATAGCTGGATTATCCTGAAGCACACCATACAAGGTATCGAGGGGAGCATGTGACTCAGATCGAAGGGAAGCTTTATCAAAATCATAGAAAATATTCCGGATGCGTACAGGTTCATGAGGGATTTTTTTCATGAACAGGTCTACCCGAAGCGTATCATCATTGTCTTTCTGCGTAACAGAAAATGTAGCTGAACCTGTGAAATAACCCTCTTTTGTAGCCTTCAGGGAATACACTTTCTGAGGTCTCGTGCCCCAGAAATATAGCGTGTCTTTACTTGAAACCGCCTGGCCGATTTGTTTTTGCTGATCATCAAGAAAAAGAACTTTGGCACCTGTAACCAGCTCCCGTGTATCCTGATCATAAACATTACCTCTTACAGCGTATAAAACCTTCTTCGGATATTCTACCCGCCATATATCATCGCAGCATGTTTTGCTTTTAACTGATATACTACCCACTCTATTTGAAACAAGATAACCGGTGTAACCATTGTCGTCCAGGGTGAAATACATATCGTCTACGCTTGAATTTTCGGGATATCCGATGTTTGCAGCCGCTTCCCACTTTTTCTGACTGCCACGTGTTTTGAAGATATCATACCCACCCAAACCTATTTGTCCTTCAGAACTAAAATAGAGAGTGCCCGTTTTAGGATCATAGAATGGGGTGCCCTCATTTCCTGCAGTGTTAATCTTACGGCCGCAATTTTGCGCGTTCCCATATTTTCCGGTTTTATCAATCAAGGAAAACCAAATATCCAGACCGCCTTCACCATTGGTGCGGTTGGAAACCCAATAGAGAACATCACCTTGCTTTGAAGTGCCCATGCAAGGTTGTGTGTTTGTTGCCCCCGGAAAGTTTATTTTATCATCAA
>JACCZZ010000007.1 GCA_013695715.1 Chitinophagales bacterium
TCAGGAATGAATTCATTCTCTTCTTTTGAAACAAGAATCTTGACTCCGGTATAGATCAATATGGCACCGAAGATGTAGAGAACCCAGCCAAATCGTTCAACAATAACAATCCCTAAGAAGATAAAGATGATCCTGAAGATGATAGCTCCTAAAATTCCGTAAAACAACACTTTATGATAATATTTATCTGAGACTTTGAAATAGGAGAGTATAAGAATAAACACAAAAATGTTATCCATGGAGAGGGAATATTCCATAAGATATGCAGATACATACTCAAGGCCACTCTCGGTTCCATGAAAATGATAAACAAGATAGCCATATCCTAATGCCATACTGATCCATCCTGTGGCCTGAATTGTAGCACTCTTAATGGACATCGGCTTGTTTGAGCGCTGAAGCAAAGCAACATCCAAGACAAGAAATATCAACAGCGCTACGCCAAAGACCACATAAAGCACATCTGAATCGCCGAAGCGCTGTATAAGATCGTTCATTATACTGCTGACTTTTCTCTGGAAAGAAAATAATTGAAGCCTTTAAGAAGTCTTCCGAAATGAAAATTTTGAACTATCACAAAATCGCTGCCTCCATTTATAGATGCAAAATACCGATCAACATCATATTTTAATTTATTGCCCTTAGCATCAAATTCTTCGCTGGTGCTGTTTGCCGGCATCCGATAACATACGACCTCATGTTTTTTTCCTGCACGATTATTAGCTGTTACAGTGCAGAAAGGAATTGTTTGAAGAATGGTATCCTTTTTCGGCAGATCATTTTGATATCCTTCACAGTTAATTGATTCAAAAAGGCGCAGGTAATTTTGTAGCCTTTCATGGTTCAAGATTTTGCTATTCGCTTTTAATCCTGAACCATTTTGAAGAGCAAATGAATCGGGACCCAAAACAGTGATGGTAAAGGAGCTATCTGGTTGATCAGCGTATTTTACAGAGACTGAACTGATCTCATTAATTCTGAACCGGAAGATAGCAGTGCTTCGTATTACCTGCTCATCGGTAACATACCGTGTATCAAGCACGCCCTGAAAACCAGGAATGGCAGTTACGAAAGTGTTTTTTGCACCATCCATCAGCATATAAGTTCCCCTTGAATCAAGTGTGCCGCCCCCAACGAGGTATGATTTCATCAGTTCACCGTTCCGATCATAAATTTCTACTTTCTTGTTGTTGCTTGCCAGGTTTGTGACCACAGTTTTTTCTGCTGAATGAGGTACGGGGTAGCTCACCTTTACTCTCTTTAATGTTGAAATCAGGGTTTTAATGATATCATTTCTGACTTCATATTTGTTATTTACAATCCATGTATCTTTTGATCGCTGGAGCACCACGCTTTTCCCCTTCATGTCAGCTATAAAAATTTTTCCAATAGCTGATGTATCATCTATGGCAAAGGCTTCTTCTTTTTCATTTAGTGTGCCGCTGGATTTTTTTATTATTAGAAAGTATACCGATAAGGAAAGCACCACGAAGATTAAAAGGTATATTAGATTTCGTTTCATCACTATTTACAAATATTTTTCTTTGAGCAACAGAAAAGTGCTAGAGTGCGCTTAATCATTTTGCATATTTACGGTAGCGGACAAAATTAAAGATTAATCCAAAGACGGCGAGGGCCACAAGTGGTGCAATCATGTTGATCAATTGCCATTTTGATTTTTCCTGCTTCACTTTGGCCGCATCCAGCATTCGCAGCTTCATCGTTTTCGAACGGGTATCTATGTGTTCTTCGAAACCGGTAAGGTAATCAATGCAATTAAGCAGGAAATTACTATTACCGAAAAATTCACCAGTGAAACGATAATATCCCAATGCCGACGGCTGGCGTTGAGCGTTGATTTCGTTTTTTGCAATGTCGCCGTCTGAAATAACAATCATCTTGGTGTCAGCACTTTGCTCGCGGAAGGGCATGTGCAGCGAATCATTAAGAGTTTTTTGCATTTCAGGTGAAACGCGGTTTGTAAATACAGATGGAAATTCGCCCTCAAGCAATACTGCCGAGATTAGATCGGTTTTCTTATAGTCCTCAGGCCTGGGCCGATTCTTTAATTCTCTGAAATCAATAAGCCATGGCGTAAACACAATCCTGCTGTTGGACGAGGAGGAGAGTAAAATTGTCTTCTTTACCCCTTTCAAAGCAAGCGTATCAATAGTACTCGCAAACTGTGATGCAACGGCATCAATATTCTTCACGATAGGGTGTTCGCTTTTTGCTGTGAATATTGGGAAATAGTAACAGGGAAATAATTTAAAGCTTGGTTTCTGTCCTTCGTAACTCACCAGCAGTGGAACAGGATTGCACTGCAGGTCGAGCATTAGATCGGGATTGATTCGTATGCCATAGCGGAAAAGCTGGTCTTCAAGATTAAGGGGATAATCTACTGTAAGGAACGATGGCCGGAGCACCACGCTGTCGAGTTCTGCATGCAGCGCTTCAACGAGCCACAGAGTTTTACCTCCGTTCATTATATATTGATCGAGCTTAAATTTATTTTCTTCTGAAAACGGTTTTGTGGGCTTAGCAATCACAACTACCCTGATGTCATTTTTTATCTGAATCTCGCTCTCCAACTCCACAGGTATCAATTCATAAAAACCAGAGAGCAGTTTCATGAAATCAGCCATCTGCAGATTATTCATTTCACCCTGACCAAGGATAAAGCCGATCTTTGGTTTTCTGATCATCGAAATCTGATGTATGGCTACAGAGAATTTATTTTCTAAATGTGCGATGGAATTGTTCAGCGCCATCTGCGGCCCCGTACCTGGAGTATTTTCTAATAGGTTGATAGGAACAGATTGTCCTTTATAATTCAGAATGGCACCTGGCACAATAATTTTCTCAGAATATTCATCACCAGCCTGATTCTGTACATTGGTGGGTTCTAACCCTTTTTCTGATAATTCTTTCAATACATCGTTGAGTTCTTTTTCAGTTTTGCCCTCAGTAGGATCCTCAAATTCGTATTGAATTTTATCACCACCATAAACTTTAAATTCATCAAGCATCTCGCGGCTGCTGTTACTCAGCCTCTTGAATCCTGAGGGAAAATCTCCTTCCAGATAAACTTTCACAAATACTACATCATCCAGATTGAGTAATAGCTTTTTTGTAGAATCAGTTAAGGTAAATCGGTTATCAGACGTGAGATCTATTCGAAATATAAATGCCGATGAAAGCACATTCACCAACACGATGATGCCAAAGAAGATAAAAAGGCGTGTAAATGCCTGTTGTCTGTAGGTTCGGCGGTTTTTCAATGTTGCGTGTTGATCCACAATTTGAAATGCAATTAAATTTTACCTCAGTAGGTTTAACAATAAAGAACTTTTATTTATTCACTGAATGCCCTCATTGAAATGACTTTACCATTTTCTGCTCTCTAAAGCCGTTTTGGTACACAGAGTGAAAATGAGAATTACAGATAGAAAATAAATTACGTCACGTGAAAGGTCTAAAACTCCTCGGCTGATCGATTCATAATGATGTTGAATGCCAATAGACTGAATGATGTAGTCTCCCTTCCCTCCAAACAATCCAAGGCCGCTCAGTGCATCAAAAGCCAGGTAGCAGACAAAGCAGATGAATGCGCCAAGAATGAAGGCTACTATCTGGTTGTCGGTTATGGATGATGAGAAGAGTCCTATCGCAACAAATGATGAACCTAATAATAGCAGTCCGATATAAGAACCCCAGGTAGCACCAGTATCGAGATTTCCTGGTGGACTTCCTAATTTAGAAATTGTAAAGTAATATATCAATGTAGGAAGAAGGGAAAAAATAACGAGGCAAACTGCTGCGAGATATTTACCAAGGATGATCTGTGTTTCACTCACAGGACGAGTGGCTAGAATTTCAAGTGTGCCGCTCTTTTTTTCTTCAGAAAACATGCGCATTGTAACTGCGGGAATCAACAGCATAAATACTATAGGCGCATTATCAAAAAGGATATCGAGAGTGGCATATCCATTATTTAGGGCGTTGTTTTGGAAGACCCACATAATAAGCCCGATCAGGATCAGAAAAACAGCTATGGCAATGTAGCCGATGAGTGATGAAAAAAAGGCAGTGATTTCTTTTCGGAAGATGGGTATCATTTATTTTTCATTATCTATTTTTATTATGAATGAAGCTCAATTTGTTTTTGTAAGATCTTTAAAAATATCTTCGAGTGATTGTGCTTCTTCGGCAAGTGCTACTACCGTTAACTGATTCGCTACCGCAAATTGAAAAATTGATTCCTGCAGGCCTGTTCTGCCTGTAAGCCGCCATTTTTTTTCGGATGTTGATGTTAGTTTTTTTACACCTGAAATCTGCTGCAACCTGTTTTTATCTACACGTTGTTTGAATTCTACAGTTATTGTTACCTCATCTGATGACTTTTGCTGCAGGCGTTCAATGGAATCGTCGGCTACAATTTTTCCTTTGCTAATGATGATGACCCGGTTGCATATTGCCTGCACTTCCTGCATTATATGGGTTGAAAAAATTATTGTTTTTTCTTTTCCCAACTCTTTTATCAGGTTTCGTATATCGGCTAGTTGATTCGGGTCGAGCCCGGAAGTAGGCTCATCCATAATTAATACACGAGGATTATGGAGCAGAGCCTGAGAAATTCCTACCCGCTGACGATAACCTTTTGAAAGAGCACCTATTTTTTTTCTTTGTTCTGTTTTTAGACCCGTTAACTCTATCATCTCCTCTGCACGCAAGAGACAGTTTTTCACTTTATTCAACCTTCCGGTGAATAAGAGAAATTCCTTCACATACATGTCAGGATAGAGGGGATTATTTTCGGGTAAATAACCTGTGTTTTTTTTTGCTTCTAAAGATTGTAGTGTTACATCATAGCCGCATATTGATGCCTTGCCGGTTGTTTGAGGAACATATCCTGTAAGCATCTTCATGGTGGTAGATTTACCTGCACCATTTGGACCAAGGAACCCAAGTACTTCACCTGGCTTTACTTCAAAAGAGATATTATCTACAGCACGCTGTTCACCATACAACTTTGTTAAACCTGAAACGATGATGGACACTACTGTTTTAACGTTTTACTATGGGGAAGATGCTGATGAGGTGCGAAAATAATGCAAATGACGCCGCACATAAAATTCTTTATTGTATAGAAACGCAGGTGACGCCAAAAGAAAATTTATATAACAGCAACCCATTTTCCACCATCATTTTCCTTCATCACACCAATAGGTTGAATATAATCGGTCAGGTTGTTTTCTATCATAATTTGAATAAATATTTCAGCATAACCGGGATCAACGGCAACCAGCAATCCGCCGCTGGTTTGAGGATCACAAAGAATAACCAATCGCTCACCTGTTATACCTTCTGTTTTTGGTTCGTAGCTGTTCCAGTTTCGGAATGTATTATCAGGTGCTACAAATTTTTTTGCAAGAGGATCAACACCTTCTATAAGCTTAATGGCATTATAATATAATTCTGCCCTCAGGCTGCTGCCTTCGCACACCTCCAGCAGGTGGCCTAGTAACCCAAAGCCAGTAACATCAGTCATAGCATGCACATAATCCTGCTTACCTAACACTGAACCTAAGGTATTTAAACAACACATCACATCAACGGCGGGCTTCATCTCGTCAACTAAAATTAGGTTTCGCTTTAGAGCTGTAGCCAATATTCCAGTTCCAATGGGTTTAGTTAAAAATAGCTGGTCTCCTGCCTTGGCCGTATTGTTTCGCTTTATTTTTTCTTTCTTTACCAACCCATTCACACTTAAACCAAAAATGGGTTCAGTGCTGTCGATGCTGTGGCCGCCCGCCAGAGGAATTCCCGCTTCATTACAGACTGATTTGCCGCCCTGCAAAATTTCCTGTGCAAGTTCAACAGGAAGTTTTTCCACAGGCCAGCCGAGAATCGCCAGCGCCATTATCGGTGTTCCACCCATCGCATACACATCACTTAAGGCGTTTGCAGCAGCTATTCTCCCGAAGTCGAATGGGTCATCTACAATTGGCAGAAAAAAGTCAGTAGTACTAATAAGGCATTGATCATTTCCTAAATCATAAACGGCAGCATCATCTGAGGATTCATTACCAACGAGTAGATTATTGAAAACTGAATCTGTAATTGAATATGTTAGAATTTCTCTAAGAACTCCCGGGGCAATTTTGCAGCCGCAACCTGCTCCATGCGTAAACTTTGTCAGTAAGATTTTTTCTTCTGTCGTATGAATCATCATGTAAAAATATTACAAGTTCTACCATAAAGGCAGACCTCTCCAAATGCAATCACAAACTTTGCCTACTTTCTAAATAACAATAGTTCGGAAATAAGATTTTAAGTTCCAACAACAACCCTTGCTGCACAGGCTCATTCAGCTTATCGTTCATATCAAAGTAGGGAATAATGATTACAAACCAACTCTATCAAACCCCAGGATACTTAGCCTACGTAGGACTTTCTAATACTCTCATCGTTTGTTAGATTCTTCCGGTTATATTTTCGGTGGCTCCGTTGAAAATAATACAACTGGGGATGCTGATAATCTACTCGTAAAATTTGATAATAATGGAGATATTATTTTTGTAAAAAAATATGCCTCAACTGATTTTGAAGCACTTTATGGGGATGCCTTAACTCAAGACGATCACATCTTGCTGGTTGGACTTAAAGGCCCATATTCCGCTCCCAAAGATGTTCTTTTAATGAAGACGGATCCTAATGGTAATTTAATTTGGCAAAAGCAATATGGAGGTGCGGAAACTGATTGGGGATATTCAATTTTCGAAAATGAATTATTTAAGTACGTAATTGGAGCAATTAAAATTTATAATGGTATAAATGCAAACCCATGGATAATAATTACTGATAGTTGCCAAACGGAAATTGGCAGTGGTAAAATAAGCAACGATGAGATCGCTGTCATAAATTTATTTAATCTTCCACCCCCACTTCCACATGCTTTACTTCAACTGTACGTCGTTTTATATTCAGGCGATCGCCTGACGTTAAAAAATGTACGATCAGGTTTTCTATAGAAATAGGGTTACCCTCAGGGATGTCGGCTATGTTTGAA
>JACCZZ010000009.1 GCA_013695715.1 Chitinophagales bacterium
GCCACATAAAATAAGGAGGAATAGATGAAACGAGCGAGGCCGTGGCAGCAACTAAAAGAGAAGTGTAGATGGCAACGGTTGCAGGCTTCAGGTTTTTCATGTGAGCATAAGTTAAAGTTAAAATAGCTTGGTAAGCTTCTTATAATGTTTTAACATTCAGATCAAATTGAGTTTGGATTATCTTTTTGATTTGGCACTTTTCTTTAGAAGAACTTAGCGAAGCGATCTCATGAGCACCCGTAAAAAATATTGAAGGTGAATAAAAGTAACAAAAAGAATCGCGATTGCAAAACGGCTCCGCCAGGCAATCGCACGCTTGCGTACAACGGCGATCTTGCCAAGTATGTTATTAGCCCCACTTCAAGCATTTTTACAGAGGTATTGAAATTAAAATTCTTATTGGAAGGAAATGTAATTTAAGTCCGACTTCATAATCAGCATGGTTGAAACTGCTGTTTATATTTCAAATTTATATCCAACACCTTTTACTGTCTTAATTACCTCTTCACCAACTTTCATTCTTACTTTACGCACGTGAACATCAATGGTGCGATCACCTACTACAATATCATCTCCCCAAACCTTACTAAGTATCTCATTTCTGTGAAATACTCTTCCTGGTTTAGAAGCAAGCAGGCACAACAAATCAAATTCTTTCCTGGCAAGAAAAATTTCTTCTTTTCCCATTTGAACGACATGCTTATCCTTATCAATGATCATGTCACCTAATTGAATGATGTTTTTATCCGGTTCCATAGAACCTCGACGGAGCAAAGCTTTTATACGGCTTACCAATAATTTCGGTTTGATGGGCTTTGTGATGTAATCATCTGCACCGGCAGTAAAACCTTTAAGCTCCGATTCCTCATCATTTCTGGCAGTAAGGAAAACAATAAGCGTTTGATTGAGCTCCTTTACTTCTTTTAAATGCTCAGCAGTAGAAATACCATCAAGATTGGGCATCATGATATCAAGTAAGATAAGATCGGGTTTCATTGACTTAGCAAGTCGTATAGCTTCTAATCCATCTTTAGCTATAGTCGTTTTATAACCTTCTTTTTGTAGATTATAAGCGATAAATTCAAGAACATCTATCTCATCATCTACAATCAAAATGCTGGGCTGATGTTCCATGTGTGATATGTTTTTGTATTCAGTTGAAACTAATGCTGACTCTTTTATATTTTTTCTTTCTCATGTTTTAGAACATTTGCTTCAACAAAAAATATGATCTCCTCAGCTATGTTTTTGTTCAGATCGCCAATACGTTCCATTTTTCTTATCACGGATATCAAGTTGATCAGGGGCACAACTTTATCTGTATGGGCTTTTATATATTCTGCAATTATTCCGGTCGCATCGTGATTAAACTCATCAATGAGCACATCTTTTCTAAATATGTTCCTTGCTTCAATGGTATCTGCTTTTTCGAAGGCCCGCATGTTATCTGCAATCATTGAATCAGATACCTCCCACATTTTAACCAGGTTTAATTCTTCCAGCAATCGCGCCTCATACGGCTCTTCAAGATCTAATGTGTAGCGGGCAATTCCTTTTGCATTGTCTCCAACACGCTCAAGGTGGGCGTTAATTTTAAAAGCGGCAAACACCAGTCTAAGGTCAATGGCTACAGGATTAAAAAGAGCCATAATATTTTCGCAGTCCCGGTCAATCTTCAACTCTTCTGCATTCACTCTTCTTTCCTGAAACATCACTTCACGGGCTAAGTCTTTGTTGACAGTAGTAAGTGATTCAATGCTTTTTTTAAGCTGGTGCTGCACTAAGTTTCCCATTTCAGCAATCTCATTCTTCAGCCGATCTAATTCAAGATCAAGGTGAGTCATTCTTTTATATCCGTTTTCCATCTCTCTCATTATTAATAATAATTTTATCCGAATCTCCCTGTAATATAATTCTGTGTGCGCTCTTCTTTTGGGTTGATGAAAATCTGTTTGGTATCATTATACTCAATCAACTGGCCGAGGTAAAAGAAGGCTGTTTTATCACTCACTCTTGCTGCCTGCTGCATGTTGTGTGTTACAATAAGGATTGTATATTTTTTCTTCAGCTCATATATAAGTTCTTCAATTTTCGCGCTGCTTAATGGATCGAGAGCTGAAGCGGGTTCATCCATTAAAAGCACAGAAGGTTCTACCGCTAAGGCGCGCGCAATGCACAACCGCTGCTGCTGCCCTCCTGAGAGTGCAAGTGCCGACTTTTTTAAATTATCTTTAACTTCTTCCCACAACGCAGCCTGCTTCAGAGACTTTTCTACGGTTTCCTCAATAAATTTTTTGTTCGAAATCCCATTTACCTTCAAACCATAAGCAACATTTTCAAAGATGGTTTTCGGAAATGGATTTGGCTTTTGAAATACCATCCCTATTTTCTTGCGCACATGCTCTACCCTCAGGTTGCTCTTGTAAATGTCTTTGCCATTAAATAAAACATCCCCATCTATTCTCACACCATCAATCATATCATTCATACGGTTAAACAGCCTCAGATATGTAGATTTCCCACAGCCTGAAGGACCGATCAGTGCAACAACAAAATTCTCAGAGATGCATAGCGAAATATTTTTTAATGCATGATTAGTACCATAATGCAGGTTCAGATTCCTGGTTTCCAATGCAGGCATCTGCCTTATGGTCATTTGCTGAACTTGTTTCGTAAAATAATTGCAATAGAATTCAGCATTAATGTAAATGCAATTAGTACAATTATGGCTGCTGCGGCATTCTCATGAAAAGCTTGCTGGGGGCGGCTTACCCAGTTAAAGATCTGAATTGGTAAAATAGTGAATTCAGAATGAATACTCTTTGGAAGAAAAGTAACGTAGGTTAAAGCGCCGATGGTAATTAGGGGCGCTGTTTCACCTATGGCCCGAGAAATAGCAAGAATAATTCCTGTGAGAATAGTGGGAAAGGAGATAGGAAGCAGGTGATGCCATATAGTTTGCCATTTCGTTGCCCCAACTGCATATGATGCTTCGCGAATTCCCTGCGGAACTGCTTTAATTGCTTCCCGCGTTGCAATAATGATTACCGGCATTATCAGCAGGCTCATGGTAAGTGAGCCGGCAAGGATAGATCGGTCGAGGTTAAACCATCTTACGAACAAGCCGAGGCCAAGTAATCCATATACTATAGATGGAACACCGGCAAGGTTGGCAATGTTTATCTCGATAAACTTCCCAAGTCGATTTTTCTTTCCATATTCTTCAAGGTAGATGGCAGCTCCGATCCCTACCGGCACTGATAATAAAGCAGCAAGGCTTACCATAAAAAAGCTACCAGCCAGCCCGGCAATAATGCCTGCAACCTCTGGCTTTCTGGATGGATAACTTGAAATAAATTGCAGGCTTAGGCGCTGCCATCCGTCTTCGAATACATTTATCAGTAATAACAATAAAACAATAACAGCAAACAACAACCCTATAATAGCTGCAACCTGGAAGGTAATGTTTTTTGTACGCTGTTTTAGAGCATGTATTTCAAAGCTGTTCATCAGTCGCCTCCGCTAGAGAAATATCTTTTTCTTAATCTGAAGCTGATGATATTCAGCAAAAAAGTAAATATGAATAGGGTAATGGCAACGGCAAAAATTGTATTGTAAGCAAGGGTGCCATAAGGTGTATCGCCCTGGCTGACCTGCACAATGTAAGAAGTCATTGTAGAGACAGGCTGAAGCGGGTTTGCAGTTAAGTTAGGAAGTTGTCCGGCAGCAATTGCAACTATCATGGTTTCACCTATAGCTCTTGAGAAGGCAAGAATTACAGAAGCAACAATTCCAGAAAAGGCAGAGGGAAAAACTATTGATAAGGAGACCTGAAGCTTTGAGGCGCCTAATGCATAACCACCTTCCCGCAAGCCTTTCGGAACTACGCGCAGGGAATCTTCACTTAAAGAGGTAACCAGCGGAAGAATCATAATTCCCATTACAATGCCCGGCGATAGTGCATTAAACCCTGACAAAGAGGGGAAGATGTTTTGCAGCAGTGGAGTTACGGTAATCAATGCGAAGTAGCCGTATACAATCGTTGGAATTCCTGCAAGCACCTCTAAAAAAGGCTTCAGTACTTTTCGTAAAAAAGGCGGGGCATATTCACTAAGGTAAATAGCGATTATTAATCCGAGCGGCACACTTACTGAAAGTGCAATCAAAGAAGTCAGCAATGTGCCTGAGAGCAGAGGCAAAATTCCGAAGTGCTTATCCTGGAAAAGTGGAGTCCATTGCGTGTCGGTGAGAAAATCAAGGAGGGGAACTTCCTTAAAAAATTCAAGCGTTTGAAAGAGCAGCACAAGTATGATTCCTAAGGTTGTGAAAACGGAAACCAGAGCGCACATCAGAAGAATCACATGCACCACCTTTTCGCGGGTAACTACATAGGTATCACGATTGAAGCTGAACCGGCTTCTATTGCTTTCAGTGGTTTCTGATACAGGAAGAAGGGTACTGCTGCCGTTCATGATAAATTATTGGGGTTGCTTCATCAGATCTTCCAGCTTCGTTCCTACTTCTTCTCCATTTGTATATAGTGAACCTAAAACTCCATTTTGCATACGCTGTGCAACCATGGAATATATTGCATCGGGAAGTGGAACGTAGCCTACTTCTTCAGCAAGTGTGGGAACGTTCTTAATATAATAATTCAAGAATTCTTTTATCTCAGTTTTTTGGTACACAGCATCATTAACATATATAAGTAATGCACGCGATAGAGGTGCGTAAGTTCCGTTCTGAACCGTTTCCACGGTAGGAATAATGCCACCTGCTCCGTTAGCATTATTGGCATCATCTATAGGCACCAACTTTAGCTTATCCTGGTTGGCTTCGTAATATGCAAGTCCGAAATAACCGATGCTGCCCTCATCGGAAGCAACTCCTTGCACTAACTGGTTATCATTTTCAGACGATGTATAATCACCTCTATGGTTTTCTTTTCCGCCGTTAACCGCTTCGCAGAAATAGTCGAAGGTTCCGCTATCGGTGCCAGGTCCAAATAATTTAATTTCCTTATCAGGAAAACCTTTTCTTACCTG
>JACCZZ010000040.1 GCA_013695715.1 Chitinophagales bacterium
AGTAATCTCCGCCATACAAATCTGTTTCATCTGTAGTAAATACCTGCACAGCTTCCATAAGATGTGAAGTATTGCCATTTCCGTTTTTATGCTGATTAAAATTAAATTTTAATGAGGACGATTGTAACGAAACCGGAGGTTTCAACTTTTTTAATCCATACTGAACACTTCCGGTTTTGTAATCAACAACGTTAACATCATTACCTTCAAATTCAATTTTATCGATCATACCTTTAATGGGAACGCCAGCCACCTCCACGTTTCTTATCATGTACTCAGTTACTGTCACTTTGTTCCATAAGTTAATATAACGATCATAGTATTCGGGTAAAACCTGTTGGGCGAGTTCAATTCTGTTTTCAAATTGCTTATCAGTGAAGGCATCTTTATTGCGGCGCATTTCAATCTCAAAATCCTTAATAAATTCTTCTTTTGGCAGAAAAGAATTTGAGTTATTCCGCATCTTATCAAACAACCGCTTTAAAGAAATATGGATTGCCGATCCAAACGCCATGGAATCATTTTTTGCTACCGGAACCCGTAATATATTTTGAAAGTAAAAGCTGACAGGGCACTTAAGATAGCAACTGAGTGAAGACGGACTAAGAGCAAAGTTGGAGAGCATGCTGTTTATCAGGTCACGATCATACAGTTCAACCTTGGGTGGCTTACTGCTTTGAAGCGAAACTATTTGCAGATCATTGAGAATTTCAGCATCAACCAATTTTGGTTGTACTGAGACTCCCGATTCTGCAATAAACTGCGAAGCCTCTAACTCTTTACAGTCATTTGTATTAGTGGCGTACGATATGGTAAGGTGTTCTTTGGCACGGGTCATAGCAACATAAAAGAGGCGTCGTGTGCTTTCCAGGCGATTCTCATCGTTAGTGAAAGTGAGCGTATCAGGGAGAGAAAAACTGAAGTTGCCGCCTGAAGCTCCTTCCCATTTGTCGGAAGTGCAGCCAATCAGGAACACATAATTAAACTCAAGTCCTTTTGCTGAATGACAGGTAGTGAACTGAACACCATCCTCTTTATAAGAAGTTTGGTTGGCCGGAAGAATGATTCCATGTGCATTCATCTGATCAATAATTCCAAGCAACTCACGAATTTTAATTCGCGGGCGCCGGGAACATTCTGATTTAATAAAATCAAAGAAGGTGGTAACAGCCTGCAGCAATGGAATTCTTTCATCATTTTCTAATATGTATTGCAAAAGGCCACTCTCATTCATTATTTTTTCGAAGAGCATCTGCAGCGTAAGGTTTGCTGTGTCTGAAATCCATGCGGTGATATTTTTTTCGAAGCTAATTAATGATGCGGCATTGCGAAGATCAAGGGAATTCAACAATTTCTCATTAGCAAGCATCTCACGCCAGGAGCAATTGCTTCTTCTTGAACCTGCATAAGCTGTTATGGCGGCAATGTCATGAGTATCTATACCAAAAAAGCGTAAATGCATCAGTTCAAAAAGATAGTGCTCACCACTATGAGAATGTTGTGACTCTTTGCTGATATATGTAAGTAGTGTAATCAGAGATCCTATCAGCGGATGGTTGAGTACATTAATCTTTTTTCGAACCTGATAAGGAATGTTTTTCTTTTCCATCAGCCGCAAAAGATTTTCTGACTGGGAATGGCGGAAGTAGATCACGGCAATCTCATGCAAAGGGACTTGTTCATATTGAAGCTGCAAGATCTTTGTGACTATGGCTGCTTCTTCCTGCGCAATGTTGGGGTATTCGTAAACGATGGGTTCAACAGCAGAAAATCTTACCGGATAACCTGCAGCCACCAAGTCTTTCGACAGTTCCACATCAGAATGAATTAGGCGCTGGCGATTATTTTCTATAACATTTTGGGCCGCATTTAGAATCTGCTGAGAGCTGCGGTAGTTTTCAGTAAGTACAATTTTCTCAACGCTTTTCGAATATCGCGCAAGAAAATCCTGTATGTTTTTTATTCGTGCGCCCTGAAATTCGTAGATGCTCTGATCATCATCACCTACCGTGAAGATGTTAGGGTTCTCCCAATACCCTGTAAGAAGGTTGAGCAGTTCATTCTGCGCACCGTTTGTGTCCTGAAATTCATCTACCAAAAAATAGAGATATTTTTCCTGGTAAGAACGGAGCAGATTTTCATCTTGCCTAAAAGCATTGATAACCCATAGGATCATATCGCTATAGTCGTATCTGTTCATCTGAAGCATTCGCTCCTGGTAAAGAGGAAACAGGTCGGCCGCGGCAATCAGCTTCATCATTTTTTCTTCTTCCCTGGCAATCAACTCTTTTTTCAGGTCGCCAGCGCTGATATTTTTTGCAGCATTCGCACGCTTATAAATATATTCTTCACGGTTTGGTAAGTCATCGAGATATGCGGTGCAACAAGTTTTTACGTATTCAACACTCCAGTCTTCTTCTTTCATCATTTTAAAGAGACTGTTTATCTTATCTATATCAGAATAGATGTCACCCTTCAGGCGCTTCAGCACATGACCAGTGCTGAGACCATTTACCAGTTCTTCAAGCAATGTGATGTTCTCAAGCTCTGATATCGGCTCAAGAACACGTTTGCCGAAGTAATCAAGATTTCGCTGAATAACTTCATTACAAAAAGCATGAAAAGTAAACATATCGACACGGTATGCCGTGGGGCCAATAAATTTCAACAACCGCTTTCGCATTGCTATGGCACCTGCATCAGTATAGGTAAGGCAAATTATGTTTTGAGGGCGTGCCTGTGTATCTTCAGAACTTAATATGTAGCCTATACGTGCTGCAATGATCTGTGTTTTACCTGTACCGGGGCCTGCTATCACCAATACAGGACCCTCGATGGTTTCAACAGCACGTTGTTGAGAGGTGTTAAGCCGGTTTAGCTCAGCAGAGAATACCTCATTAAAGTCAATAGAAACTGCGGTTTCTAACATAAGTTAAAAATACCGCGTAGTTCAGGCTTTTGTTAAACTTGTTAAACGAGTTGTTTGAAGGTTATCAACATAGCTATGTGATGATAAGGGATTGTTGCTTTCATGGTTAGTTAGCCATAAGCCTGCATACCTATATTACCGCACTACCAATACCATTCCTTTGGCTTCAATTCGCTTTTTGTTTTCATCAGTTACTACTATTTGGTATGCATAGGCGCCTTGTTGTACAACCGCACCGTTATATTTACCATCCCACCCCAGGTCAGGATCGGTTGAAGTAAAGATCTTTTCTCCCCAGCGGTTGAAAATGGAAAAATTAAAAGAGGAGATGTTCTGAATATTCAAAAGCGGTTTGAAGATATTGTTCTTTCCCTCCGGCGCAAAGGCATTTGGCATGTATATCTGGCTTGGCTGATTCAGGCAAAGCACATTAGAGCGGCTGTGTATGGTATCTATTATGCCATTCGGAAGCATGAGCGAATCTATTGCCTCAACAAAATAACAAGGCGTTACAGTTGGAATATTCTGTTCACCATATTCTAAAGTTGTTTCAGGCACAGTAGTAACGAGGTTAAATCCATTTCCATCATCTCGGTATAGCTCATATGAATTTACTAATGCATAATCCAGATAAGATTCATCCCAACGAACAAGGAAACTCAAATCGCTGAAAGCGTACCCTGTAAGAAGCACTGTTTTTGCAATGGAGGAGGTATCACTTCCATTACAGCTATCTGTAGCTATAATGCGGTAATAATAGCTCAGTTGACTGGAGAGTGCTGTAGTATCTGAATAGATATTTTCAATCGAAAGATCTGAAGGAGCCGCTATAGTAGCTATTGGTGAAAAGAAGACGCTATCCAGTCCACGTTCGATGGTTAAATTAAGAAGGTCTGCCAGGGAATCGAGGGTAAAATATAAGTCCACCTGGTTCGGTGCTGCCACCGTAATCTTCCTAATAAAAAAATCATTTGCCGGCTGCACCACATCAAACTTTGAGCATACTATATTTGATTCTGATGTGAATGCTACAACATCCTGCACTGCACTAACCATCAGACAAACGGAATCTCCATCATTAAATCCTGAAGCCGTATAGGTGAATACATTCGATGCAACCGTTTGAATGACTGTAAACGGCCCCTCATTGATGGATGAAAGAACATCATACTGTTTTACGTCGGGCTGCCAATGGTTATATTTATACCAATCAAGCTCGGCGGTTCTGTTGCACCGATTAATATTTTGGGTAAGATAAATTGTGTGCTGCGGTAATGTATTTATAGGACCAGTATTGAAACAACTGTCTATTGAAGCAAGGGTATAGCTTGCCGAATCTGTGTTTACAGGTGCATTCAGATCGGTATACGAGAGCGTATTCTTTCCATAAACAGTATCAATAGGAATGTTTCCACCATTGATAACACTATAAATGATATAGCCGTATGTTTCAGGTGAAGCGCCGGGCTGCCATGTTATAACTGCTCCGTCGGGGTTCACTGTAACATATTCAATAGTTGGGGGTATGGGGTCAAGGTTATCGAGAGTATCGGACTGCAAAAAGGTAGCACCGGGGCAATCATAATTGCTTTCCATATAATAATAAAAGGTAGCTACAGTAAGTATGTCGTCGTCATAAACTGTAATGGCAGGATCTGTTTCTGTATAAATGAGTAAGTACGGACCATTAAAACTTGTGCTCCGGTAGATGTTGTATGAGATAAAAGTGCCGCATGTGTTCACAGGTAATGACCACACAAGACGAACATACGCGTTGGTGCCTACTCCGTTAGAAACGCAGGTAAGCTTTGGTGCATTTACAACCTGTGCTGTTACGGCAAAATGAACCAAAAAAAACAAGGACCCTACTAAAGTTTTTTTAAGCATCTATTCCAGCATCATGTATAGAATGTCAATAGAACATTGATTTTGAAAGATTTAATGAGAATTACAAACCTGCTGCTTTTATTAAGCTATACTAACTCTGCCGGCTCCGCAATTCTTGCATCTGAATTAGATAAAACGGGATCACCAACTACCACTTCTACCATATTGGAGTTATCAAAATATTTAATAGCAAGCCGTTGAATTTCTTCAGGGGTAACAGATTTAACACTTTCAATAAGGTTATAAAAAAATTGTTCATCTAATCCATAAACAATCAATCCTCGGAGAACCTCCGCTACATTCAGTGCCCCGTCTACATCGCCGAGATATACGCCGAGTAAATAGTTTTTCACCAATTGTAATTCTTCCTGCGAAACAATTTCAGTTTTTAAACGATCTAACTCATCATAAATTTCCTTTACTGCATTCCAGGTTACTTCAGCGCCTACTTCTGTAGAAATATACAGATGTGCATCATGTAAATAAGACGCTATTGAGGAATGGATGCCATAACAATATCCCTTATCTTCACGAAGATTTTGCATAAGCCGGCTCCCAAAATAGCCCCCAAGGATGGTATTCAAAACCCTTAATGATGGATAATCGGGATGAAGCTTGTTTGCTAACATTTTTCCGATGCGAATACCAGATTGTACAGTATCTTTTTTCGGGAAGAATAATTTCCTATTGTCAGGTTTCATGATTACCCGTGCGAGATGTTGCCCATTAGTGCTCATTGTGGAATCTTCTTTCCCAAATGTGGCATCGAGAAGAGACAATATGTGTTCAGTAACATTACCAGCAACGATAATCTTAAATTTTCCATTTTTATATTGTGCATCGTGAAAGGATCTGAGCACAGTAGAAGTTATATTATCGTAGTCTTCCGCTGTAGTTGTATACCCTGCAGGATATTGGGTACCATATAATTGCTCATTGAATGCCTTGTTGGCGAGGAAGTCAACCTTCTCTAAACTAACCATCAACCGTTGCTTGCTTATTTGTATGTAAGTCTCCAATTCCTTATCAGGAAAAATGGGATCAGATATTACTTCTTTGAGCAAGGGCAACAATTTGTCAACATGCTTTGTGAGGCAATACAGCGTAACGAGTCCGTAGTCAACTGTTGCCTCTGTTCCGATGGTGGCACCGAAATACTCAATTTCTTCTGCAATTTGCTGTGCTGTTTTAGATGATGTTCCGCCTAAAAGCATCTTGCTGGTGGTAGCAGCTAAAGCATTCTGAGGTTCCTGCCAACGACCTGCCTCAAATATGAATTCTACTTTAATTACTTCGAGATTGGCTGCTGCAATGCTGTATACGGGAATTCCATTGGTAAGGTTAAATTGCCGAATGGCAGGTAACATAATCTTTTCAATCTCCTTTAAGGGCGGTTGTACAGTTCTATCCAGGTGGTTCATACGGTTTAAAAGTACCAAAAAAAGATGAGCGGGAACATTCGTGAAATACCTGGTTTATACCAATACTATAAAGAAAAAAATAACAATTAATCTTCCTCAATCCCAACCTTTCCGATTGAGGCTGAACAGCTTGGATATCAAAATATTATGAATTTTTTACCAGCTAAGCGGTTCGCCACCTTGAGCCAAGGGGTGCTGATAGAAGGTTCGTTGTTTTTAATCCCATTACATACAAACCCAGTTTAAGGACTCTCTCTATTGTTATTTGTGTCAGTGAATAAGTAGAATCGGAAACCTATAAGAAAGCACGTAGCCAACAATTTCTTCCTCAAAAACAGCCGCAAAAGATACGTTCTATCATAGGACAGCAACTTTTCTAAATGATCACCTTCTCACTCCATACTCTTTTTCCGTTTTGTGCTACTGTAGCGAAGTAAACTCCGGCAGGGATTGGAAACATTCAGCAACCGGTTTTAAAAATAATGAAACAGGCTTATGGCTGCTACCTGCTTACCACAATCTTCTTTCTCACGTAACTATCTTTCAATTTTACCTCAATAACGTAAACACCTGTGGCTATTTCAATAAGATCAATTTCTGTTTTCCAATCCTTTGCAATTGCATTTTCCTGATAAGAAAAAACTATGCGGCCAAACACATCCATCACTATAATGGTTATTTCATCATTTATTTGTGCGTTTAATAAATCAATTACAAAGTTTCCATTTGAAGGATTGGGGTAGATGGAAACATAATCACTGCCTTCAACTTCGTTGATTGCGGTGATTGTTACATTCACACCTGCGGAACTTACGCAGCCATTTGAATCAGTGATAACTACATTATATAACCCTGTCTGCGTTGCGGTGTATGATTGACTGGTAGCCCCTGCAATATCCACAGAGTTAAATTGCCATTGATAAGAACTTGCCGGACTTGAAGTCAGGGTAATTCCTACTAGTGTAATAGTAGGCGCAGGTGGAGTAGAATTTACAGTGATGTAATCATTGAAGGTAACCGAATCAGTTCCCGAGGCATTCGTAGTTACCAGGGTTACATCATACACACCAGGTTCATCATAACAAATACTTACAGGATTTTGTAAATTGGAAGATGCAGGTGAGGCACCATCGAAAGTCCATTGCCAGGAAGTAGGATTATTAGATGATGAATCAGTGAAGCTAACGCAAAATTTTTCACATACCTGAGTATCAGAAGCAGTGAAATTTATTGGACTGGGTAAAGGCAAACAGGATATAGCCGGGCATGTGGTATCCGGAACAAACTTCCAGAGATCATTTAAAATGCCGGTTGAGCCATTGCCGCCGAAGAGCCAAATGTTTCCTGCAGAATCAAAAACACCCGGAGTTCCATATCTTCCACCAGGCATGTTTAGCGGGCTGGAAACACCCTGAGTGCCATAAATACTATTTTGATTGCTGTTTAAAGAGCCGCTAGTAAAAGTCCAATCATCGAAAGAGGGGCGGTAAACCCAGAGGTCACTATAATATAAAAAAGCGGGTTGAAGAGCTACTCCACCAAACATCCAGAAATTTCCACATTGATCAGTAAATGCTGCTCGATTTTCACAGCGAGACATTGGATAAAAACTGGTATCTGACGCACATTGAGCACCTGTAACTCCGCCGGGGTTAAGCACAGTGCTTCCGTTCATCCATGTCCATTCAAAGGTTGACAAATCAAACCTCCACAGGTCGGTGGTTTGGTTTCCATTGATACAGCCGCCAAATATCCAAAGATCACCAGCCAAATCTTTCCATGAACCATAAGCATTTCTTCCTCCGGGCGTATTAGAGGCAGAGGGCACTCCCATTGTTCCATATACCGGAAGTTCAAAATTATCTGAAGAGCCAGCCATCCATACCCACTGATTAAGAATGATGTCGTACTTCCATACATCACTTTTTAAATTCAACGAAGCATCAAATCCTCCGTAAAACCAAAGATTTCCTTCACTGTCAACCCAGTTAACTGTGGTTTCTTCACGACTGCCTGGAGTATTGGTTGCTGAAGGAACCTGGAAAGTACCATAATCTGTTGCGGTGCCTGAGAAAACAGAATTGCTTCCGTTCATCCAAGTCCATTCATTGGTTGCTACTGTATATTTCCACAAGTCGGCTAATATGCCGGAGTTTCCACTTTCATCATATCCAACGCCACCATAAATCCAGAAGTCTCCATTTAAATCCTTCCATGATAAAAATCCATATCCTCTTGCGCCGGGCGTATTTAATGAAGAAGGTATGCCCATGGTGCCATAAACACCCGACGCGCTGTTGAACGTAGAGCCGTTGATCCAGGTCCATGTGTTACCAGCTACATCATACTTCCAAAGAGTATTGTACGTCACACCTCCAAATAGGTAGATATTGTCTGATGAATTAATCCACATTGCCGGACCATACAAGGCAGGGGGAGTGTTGTTTGGATCAGGAACTCCAAGGGTCCCAAAGACTCCGGGCGAGTTAGGGATAATATCTCCTTTCATCCAGGTCCATTCGCCCGATTGAGCAATGCAATTTGTTATAAGCAAAAAATTGGTAAGAATTAGTACTGAGAGTAAGAGTTCCTTTTTCATAAGGAAGAGGTTTCGTTTAATAACTTGAAAATTAAATAAAACCAATGATTTTATTAAATCTATCAATAAATATGAGTAAAGTCTCAGCTTATACTGAACCAAAATTCTTTCTCTTGAAATATTTTAAATTGCATAAGTAATATCTTAACTAACTCTTGATCATAAAAATCCTCATGCGCGATCTGATCCGACATTTTGTTCTCATAGCATGGGGGTTACAATTTTATACCGGTTTATGCGTGGGTCAAAAATATGAGCGGGGTTATGTGCTGCTTA
>JACCZZ010000045.1 GCA_013695715.1 Chitinophagales bacterium
CTACATGCACGAATATCATTTCATCGGCATCAGCATTTTTAATAAAATATTTATTCGTGGATTTCTTAGGCGCAGCAAGCGCTATTTGTATATCGTTGTTTGCCAATACATATTTTCTGCTTTTCAGAAAATCATCTTCAGGCTTGATATCAAACCCCTGAAAGCTGCGGTGTAGCATTTGTTTCGGTGTTGCCACTTTAGGCTGCACTGAAAAAGGTTCATCAACAGATTTTATGGCTGTAGGTGGATGATTATGGTATAAAAGAGAGTAGATGCTGGAAAACCCTTCTGTAGAAAACAATTGCTCCGAATATAGCTCACCGTTTGGCTTACGGAATTGTGTGTGCCGCTTTGGTGGAACTATTCCCTGCTTATGGTAATAAGGCATGAGTAAATATTTGGGAACTCAAAGGTAGATATTGCAGAGCAGATTAATATAGCTAAACCTGAATGCTCCCATACGAAAGTTGTTTAATATCTCGTAAATTAAACTATGTCATAGATCAAATCTCTTGCTCCTCATTTGTTTCTTCTCCGAAACCATCTTCTTGCCCTCTAAACGCCTGGCAACTACCGCGGCAGAGGGCTTACTTTTGATCCGTTTCTTTTTCTTTTTTAAAGCTTTGCTTATGAGTTCATGAAATTTTTCTATCGCGATTTCTTTGTTGCGAAGTTGCGACCGCGTCTCCTGAGATTCTAAAAGTAATACCCCATCGGCATTAATGCGATTCGAAAGTTTTTCCAGGATCATCTCTTTTTGTTCTTCATTAAGCTGCAAAGATTTTTTTACCTTGAAGTATAATTCTACTTTGGAAGATACTTTGTTCACGTGCTGACCGCCCTTACCACTGCTTCGTACGGCTTTAAATTTTAGTTCAGCATGTAATAAATCAGCGTTGTACATTAGAATATAAATCAGGAAAAACCCTGCAGGTTGGTGCAGGGTTTCCAATATAGTAAAATTACTGCTTCACAATTTTTCTGGTGAAGAGATCACGATTATCCATTTTCATTTTAATGAAATAAACACCATCCGGAACATCTTCCAGATTAACCTGACGTGAATACATTCCAGCCGGAACATTGGCACAATCTATCACCTTCACTTGCTGGCCCGATGTAGAATATAAAGCCAAATTAACAAACCCTGATTCCTCAAGATTAACATTAATTAAAGCATTATTCACTGTAGGATTTGGAAATAATTGAATATTAGAATTTGACGACAGCAAGTCTTCTGTAGAAACAAAACCGGGGTAATATGAAACAGACTTTGTGTTAAACGTGAGTCCTAGAACAGAAGTTGTGATATAAGAGATACTTACCAACACATTTTTATTGCCCTCGACGATCCAATTATAAGTAGTTGTTTCGCTTGTACTGGTTATTGGACCCGTTCCATAGTCAATAACATCAAAAAAACTCTGGGTATATTTTATCCGTAATACATTGTTTATAGTTCCTGTCGGCATTATCAATGTACCATATCCATCGGCAAGAAAAGTTGCAGTGCCAGTCCGATTATTGGTAAATGTTAGAATAGTATATGAGCCGGCCATGTCATCTGTAAAAGAAGTGTTGTATGTAATAGGATAGGAAAGAACTTTTTGAGAATTGGTGTATTGAAAAACATAACTTGAATTAGCTAAACCCAGCAAAGAGATATCATTTCCAGATATGTCGTAATATGAATAGCTGCCGCTATCAGCATCAAACGCCAGATCTGCCGATGGAAAATCAGTATCAAAAGGTGTACTTGCTGGAGAAACAGCCGATTGGGTGGAAAGAATTCCTGTAGGAGCAAGATCAGAAAAATCCCATGTTTGATTTGCACCTGCTGGCCCTTCACTAAAATTTGTATCAGCCTCCTGACGGATTAATATGTCACCAACAGCATACATATTCGCGGCTGTTATAACAGGTTGTGCTTTTCCGATAGTTAAAAAAAGAAAAAACACGGGGAGGTAAACGAGTAATTGTTTTTTCATAAGTATAGCTTTAAGTTTAGATTGACAGTAAGATATAATTATAAAAACCTTCCAAAATAAAGGTAAAGTAATCTTCTGCGAAAGCCTCAGGTATTTATGACCTTATCTCGATTTTTATTTACCACAGGAAGTTTTATCTTTGCCACCCGCAATTCAAAATTATAGATCATGTACACGATTGTAGCCATTGCTGGCCAGCAATTTAAAGTAGAGGCCGGAAACGAAATTTTTGTTCATCGGCTTCAGGGAAATGCAGGTGACAAAGTGGAATTTGATCAGGTGCTTTTACAGATTTCAGATGGTGGAATTGTTAAGAACGTGGCGGCTCCTAAAGTTTCGGCTACTATAGTTGATCATATGAAGGGAGATAAGGTTATTGCTTTCAAGAAGAAGCGCAGGAAAGGCTATAAAAAGAAGATCGGCCATCGTCAATATTTTACAAGAATTAAGATTGACGAAATCGCATAATACCCATTGCTGCTTACTCAAGAAAACCCAAGTAAAAGATTAAAAAATTTAATTAGTTTATGGCACATAAAAAAGGCGAGGGCAGTTCTAAAAACGGTCGCGATTCGCATTCCCAGCGACTCGGAATAAAAATTTATGGAGGTCAGGCCGCTATTCCTGGAAACATAATCGTTCGTCAGCGTGGTACTAAATTCTGGCCTGGAAAAGGAGTTGATATGGGTAAGGATCATACCATATTTGCAAAGGTAAAGGGAATTGTTCAATTTCGTCGTAAGAGGGATGAACGCAATTACATCAGCGTGATACCTATTGAGCAAAACCAGGTTAACTAAACTTTTCTCATTAAAATAAAAAGTTGCCCTCTGGCTGTGGCTCGGGAAACTAACAACGCCTCGCTCATTCCAGATTACGAAGAATAGCAACAAAAGGTTTAGACTATTCTACTTGAACTTCATCTTAAAATAAAGCAGTGCCAAACATAGAATCAGCGTAACTGAATTTGCAGCCATAATCGGAATGCTGTTTACTTTCCAGCCATAAATACAACCAGAGAAAGATACCCGCTGAAAACATGCCGAACATTCCTAACGACAGATCTTTTGCTGATCGCGATCTCCAGGTTTTTATTACCTGGGGAAGAAAGGAAATGGTAGTAAGAACACCAGCAATCAATCCTAAAGCATCGTTAGAGTTCATATAGATTAAAACTGTTCAGGGAGATTTATTTAATTGAGATTCCTTCCGAATTCGTTCACTTATAAATTGCAATTACAGGTTCTTCAGCGCTTTTCCAATAACCCCGATACATTCCTTTTGAATTAAAGGGCATTTCAATATTTCCAAAAGAATCTATTGCTATCAAACCACCCTCTGCCCCAAATTCTACCAGTTTGTGATTCACTACTAAGTCCGTCGCTTCCTTCAAAAGCATATCCTTATATTCCATCAATGCAGCTACATCGTATGCAACCACAGCACGAATAAAATATTCTCCATGACCAGTGCACGATACCGCACAGGTTCTGTTATTAGCATACGTTCCTGCGCCAATCATTGGGCTGTCACCAACTCTTCCAAAGCGTTTATTGGTGATACCTCCTGTGGAAGTGGCTGCTGCTAAATTCCCTTGCTGATCTAATGCCACGGCTCCTACAGTTCCAAACTTCTTTTCACCTCCATGATCAAGTTGCATCAGCTCATTTGCAGTTGCATGTTGCCATTGTTCATATCTCTGAGTAGTAAAGAAGTACTCATCTGGTGCAAAAGCAATTCCGCGCCAACGTGCAAATTCTTCAGCACCCTCTGCGCAGAGAAATACATGCTCTGAATGCTGCATCACCTCTTTTGCAAGCGTAATGGGGTTCTTGATATTCTTAACACACGAAATGGCACCTGCTTTTAGAAACTTGCCATCCATGATAGAAGCATCCAGCTCATGTTTTCCCTCGTGATTGAACACAGCTCCACGCCCTGCATTAAAGCATGGGTTATCTTCTAAACATCTAATTGCAGCTTCCACAGCATCAACAGCGTTTCCACCTTTTTCAATAATAACATAGCCCACAGTAAGTGCTTCTCTCAGGGCCTGAGTGTAGATATCTTCCTTTTCACGAGTCATTTTGTCCTGAAGAATGGTACCAGCTCCACCGTGAACAGCAATCCCGAACTTTCTCATAAATGCTGGTAAAAATAATCATTCATCATCAGCACCTGGTGAGGTGCCCATTAGACTACCATTCTCCTGTCTCGCCTTTGTTAAAGCATTCGGTAATTATGGATGAATTGTTTAACTGCCAACAAAGTAAAAGGACAGCCCATGAGACGAATTAGTACTTTAGTGCAGGCATTTATCTTCGTTAAGTATTGTTATGAAAAAAAATATCCTGCTTGTTTATATTATTTTTTCCTTTAGTGTTTCAGCGCAAACTTTTACAAACAATACGGGTGGTGCAATCCTCGAAATTGGATTAGAAAATTTGTATCCTATAGTAGTTTCAGGATTGCCTAATTCAATTGATTCAACAAGCTTTGGTCTTATTTCAGTTTGCTTTACAATTTTTCACACCTATGACGGTGATCTCGACATAAAGATTAAGTCTCCTGATGGATATGTTGTCACACTGTCAAATAATAATGGCAATGACTTAGATAATTTTGTTGGAACGTGTTTAACGGAAGATGCAGTTAACGGAGAAATCAGTGCCGGCCAAGCCCCTTTTACAGGCATTTTCTTCCCCGACCAATCAATCAACAAAGTAAACAATGGGCAAGACCCTAATGGAATCTGGTATCTGATTGTGGTTGATGAAGCACCTAATGATACCGGATATTTAGCAAGTGCATCAATCACATTTAATATTAATCCTCCACCAACTCATCCTGGAGGGCCGTGCTCCACCACAAATGCAATAGGTTGTGATTGTATGGATGGATCCAATGACTGCGATCTTCTACCCAATATGACGAATTCGACGAGCTATATTGAAAATAACTGGACAGAATTTGAAGGATACCTAAGCCTCGGAGTAGCAACACCTAACATTGGCTGGGGGCCTCTCGAAATGCATGGAACGGGTGAATGTTACTGCGATACGATATTGGTAAACTGCAGCACACAATGTCCCGATGGCAGTTATCCTAAAGAAAATGTAGTACAAACAGTTTATCATAAGAGTGGTGGGGTGATGACTACCTATGAACTTTCGGCTGGCACAATGACCTACCATCCACAGCACCAGCACATACATGTAGATAATTGGACTTTTAACACATTGCGCATTCGCGGAAATGATCCAAATCCTACTACATGGCCCATAATTGGGCAAGGTTCAAAAATCAGCTTTTGTTTAATTAATCTGGGAACATGCACCGCCTTGAATGGATACTGCCAGGATGAGCTTGGAGTAGTGTATGATGAAGAAACTATGCCGAATGGAGGCTTGGGCATAGTTAGCGGATGCGAATACGATCAGGGAATTTTTGTTGGCAAATTTGATGCATACGATGAATATCTTGATGGCCAAACCATTGAATTTGGTGATGTCTGTAATGGAGACTATTATATTGTTTCACAAACTGATCCACTTACTCATGTGCTTGAAACGAATGATTCTGATAACTGGTCTTCTGTTCTGATAAACTTAAACGATCAGCAACAAGGAATTTGCTGTGATGCTCATTTCAAAGCAGACACTACGAATGGACTTTCACCATTCCAGGTACAATTTGTTGACAGTACCGTACCTATTGCAAGCTCATGGCTTTGGGATTTTGGGGATGGAAATACTTCAACAGATCAATTTCCTAAACACATTTATACTACCCCAGGGCAGTTTACAGTTAAACTTATTGTGAATACTACCAGCGGTTGTATAGATACTTTTGAGAGGGAGCAATACATTACAGTTAACATAGGAACAGGAATTACCTCTCTGTTTGATATTAAAAAAATTGAGTTGACTGCTTTTCCAAATCCAACATTCACTTCTTCTACCATAGAACTCAATTTAAATGAAGCATCGTACTTAAATTTAGCAATAACCGATCTTGCGGGCAACGTTGTAAAAACATTATTCGAAGGTGTGCACCCTTTTGGAAAGCATGTATTTTTGATTGATATGATTAATGAAAGAAGGCCGGTGGGCATGTATATAGTTCATGCCAAAGCGGGCAGCAGTGAATCTTTTTTAAAGCTGATAATGTTGTAAAAGAAAAGTTTTTCACTTAATTCAACATTGGTTTTTTAACAGCCCTCGGACAGCTCTATTCCCAGCTTCATAATCTGCCGTAACTTTACTCTTCTTACAGAATATTTCTTCTAAGGATTGATATTGTAAGTAACAACAACAATAACCATCATGGAATTCTTCATCATCTTTTTGCTTTCCCTTTTGAATGGTGTATTTTCTATGGCAGAGGTGGCATTGATTTCGTCACGTAAAATACGTCTTGAAAAGCTAGCCAAGCATGGTAACTGGAGGGCTAAAATCGCATATAACCTTGCGAAAGATCCTCACCGGTTTCTTCCTACTGTACAAATTGGAATAACTGTCGTAAGCCTCATTGCTGGTGCCTATGGCGGAACAGAAGTAGCGGGTCGTTTGTCAGAAGATTTTGCCAGGGTTCCATGGCTTGAAAAATATGCAGACATGCTTGGTTTTTCGATAACTATCATCTTTACCACCTTCCTTAGCCTTGTGCTTGGCGAACTTGTTCCAAAAACCGTAGGAATGTCACGTCCCGAGGTAATAGCGATGGGGCTGGCCCCCATTATGCAGTTGCTCTATTACGTTGCTTCACCGTTTATCTGGCTGCTCAGCGTATCTACAAAATTTATTCTAAGAATATTGAGGTTCAACCGGAAATCAGAGGATCCACCTGTAACCGAAGAGGAGCTCAAACACCTGATCGAACAAGGGCGTCAATATGGTGTCTTAGAAGAACAGGAGTCTGATATGATGCGAAGCATCTTTCGCACTGCTGACCGCAACGTTAGCACGCTAATGACACATCGAAATGATATAATATGGATTGATAGTGACTCAACAATGGATGACATTAGGAAGCTAATTGACGAAAGCGTTCATTCCAATTTTCCTGTTTGCAATAAAAGTCTCGACCATATCATCGGCATTGTTTCAATAAAAGATATTCTTATTCAGGTTAGTCAGAATAAACCATGGAACCTTACGAAGTTAGTTAAACAACCGTTATATATTCCGGAGTCTATGCCAGCAATGGAACTTTTAGATACATTCCGCAAGTCAGGAAATCACATCAGCCTGGTGATGAATGAATATGGATCTCTTGAAGGGATTGTTACGCTGCATGATGTGGTAGAATCCATTTTTGGAAACATACGCCTTACCGATCAGCATACACAGCAGGAAGCAGTAAAACGCACCGATGGATCATGGCTGATAGACGGAATGATGCAGACACATGAGTGGAGTGACTTATTAAACATCCACGATCTCAGCGAGGATGAAATGGGGAATTATAATACTCTTGGTGGATTCATGATGCATCACCTCGGTAAAATTCCAAAAGTTGCGGAGCATTTCACTTTCCGAAATCATTATTTTGAAGTTGTTGATATGGATGGGAAGAGGGTAGATAAGGTGCTTGTGAAAAAAGCGGAACCTATTCTTGCTGATCAATAAGCATTGAAAATTATAATATTGTAATAATTGCTTGATCCGTATAAGGCGTGTAGAAAAAAAGTAATAAATTCCTGTTTTAAGAACATTACAATTGCTCCGGCATCACAATGGCAAGAATTATATACAATAACAGCCCGGAGCCAAATACAAGAAAAGCAAAGATGAATAGAACCCTTACGATAGTGGGATCGATATCGAAATAATTACCAAGCCCGCTGCAAACTCCAAGAATTTTTTTCTCTCCTTTCACAAGTCGCTGTGCCATATAACGCGAAATTAATTGTTTGAAATACAAAGA
>JACCZZ010000052.1 GCA_013695715.1 Chitinophagales bacterium
TGAAAAAACTATCTACCTTTTTAATTTGCTGCAGCTTCTTGCTGTTGTTTACAACTTTTTCCTGGGCACAAATTTCGATTTATAGCCAGGATTTTGAAGGTACCGGATTGCCTGACGGATGGACCCAGGAAACTAACGCAGACGATGGAGGCTGGCTCTTTGGTACCAGCAGCCAATTGGAAAGTGTTGGTTATCCGATTCCTGAGCATACCAATATGGCTGTTACTAATGATGATGCATGCAACTGTGATAAGTCTAGTGATATCTTGATTACTCCGCCGTTGGATTTTTCATCTTACAGTGTTGTATTTCTGCAATTTGATGCTTATTTCGGTCATCTTTATTTTGATGCACAGGAAGAAGCTTATATTCTCGTAAGTACAGATGGAGGTGTTAATTGGACTACGGTTGATACATTAGCAGGGTCAACTGATTGGACGACACCCATAGTTGATTTATCTGTTTATGGTGGGAATTCAAACGTTTTGATAGGTTTTAAGTATGATGACGGGGGTGGTTGGGGTTATGGCTGGGCCATTGATAATGTTTCAGTCTATTCTCCGATTGAAGGTATTGATGTAAGTGTTACTGCCGTCGACATAGGTAAACTTGATCCAACACCAGTTTTTATTAATCTTGATAAATATATCAGTGGTTTACCCTTAAGTGTGCATGCTACTATTTTTAATCAGGGTACTGTGCCAATTACATCTTTTGATATTACCTGGACTGATGGTACAAATTCTTTTACAGAGTCGATAACCGGTGTTACAATCAATGCTACAGAAAGTTATGAGTACACCTCTTCAAATTCTTATATAACATTAAGTGGAAGTAATACTATAACAATTACTATTTCCAATGTGAATGGGGGAGTAACTGAAACAAGCACGAGTAACAATTCGATGGGTGCTAGTGTTGAGGGCGTTGTTCCTAATCCTGATCAAAATTATTTAGCTGAAGAAGCAACCGGAACATGGTGTGGCTGGTGTCCTAGGGGTGCGGTGTTCATGGAATATATGTACGAAACTTACCCAGAACAATTCATAGGTATTGCAGTTCATAATAGTGATCCAATGGAGATTAATGAATATGACAATTGGGTGGGTAGTTTCCCTGGTTTTCTAGGTTATCCGAGTATAATAATTAATAGAAGTTATATTATCGACCCTTCTCAATTAGAAGAGGATTTCATAAATAATATTGAAAATGCTCCTGCAGTTAAGGTGACTGTTGACGCTACTATAAACACCACCACCAATGAATTGATGGCAACTCTAAATGCCGAATTTCTTCAGGATTTATCTGGAGATTATCGCTTTGTTGCTATTCTAGAGGAAGATAGTGTTCATGGAACAACAAGTACCTATGCACAGGCTAACTATTATTCAGGTGGTTCAGTACCAATGGCAGGTTATGAAGATTTGCCTGATATGATTCCAGAATCACAAATGTATTATGACTTTGTAGGTCGGGAGTTATTAAGTGATGTTGAGGGAACGCAAGGTAGTCTTCCAGCTACCTTAACAAGCGGTAATTCCTATTCATACGTCTATAACCTTACTGTACCATCGTCCTACAATATCAATCACTTGAAAGTAGTGGGAATGGTAGTAAATCATTCAACAGGAGAAGTATTAAACTCTGGCAGCAGCCCTTTAAATATCGGCACAGGCATTTCAAATCTGCCAGTTAATGCATCTTTGTTTGTATACCCAAATCCAGCACGCCACATTACCTATTTAGATTTAAAAATTGCAAAGGCTGCAGAAATTAGAGTTGAAGTAGTTAATGCAATCGGACAATCAATGCTATTGCAATCCTTTGGTAAATTGAACGGCGATCAGATTCTACCTATAGACCTAAATAATTTTGCTTCAGGTGTATATCAGCTTAAGGTAAAAGTAGGTGAAGAAGTGTTATACAAGAAACTTGATATTATCAAGTAATATCTAATGTCATCTTAAAAGCCGTCCTCTCTTTTGCGGACGGCTTTTTTATGCCTGATTGTTTCGCTAAAAAGGTAACTCGTATTCTTCTATTTTTGTGCCGCTCATTATTTATAGTATTCCTCCCAAACATTGTTATTAATTACCTTAAACCTTAATGCCCCGCGACCTTAGCCTACAACACGTGCTCATCATTGGCTCCGGTCCCATCATTATAGGCCAGGGTTGCGAGTTCGACTATTCCGGCTCGCAGGCTTCACGATCCTTGCGGGAAGAGAGCATCATAGTCTCTCTTATAAATTCGAATCCTGCTACGATTATGACAGATCCGTTTATCGCCGATCATGTCTACCTGCTTCCGTTAGATGTTTCTTCCATCATACAAATACTGGAAGAATCTATGGAGCTGGGCAGAAAGATTGATGCAGTGTTGCCAACTATGGGCGGACAAACGGCATTGAACCTTGCTAAAGAAGCAGATGAATTAGGCATTTGGATGAGATATAATGTCCGAATGATTGGTGTAGATATTCTTGCAATTGATCGCGCTGAGAACCGTGAAGCCTTCCGCATGCTCATGGGGGAAATTGGTATTCCGGTAGCGCCTTCGAAAGTAGCGAATTCTATGCTCGAAGGAAAGGAGATAGCACAGGAGATTGGTTATCCCCTCGTCATTCGTCCCTCATATACACTGGGTGGTACGGGAGGAGGCTTCGTGCACCGCAAAGAAGACTTCGAGGCTGCTTTAGAGCGTGGGCTGAAAGCTTCACCTACCCATGAAGTATTGGTGGAGAAAGCCGTGCTGGGCTGGAAAGAGTTTGAGCTCGAGCTGCTGCGTGATGCTGCTGACAATGTCGCCATCATCTGCACCGTAGAAAATGTCGATCCAATGGGCATTCATACGGGCGATTCAATCACTGTTGCACCGGCCATGACCTTGAGCGACACTGCTTTTCAACGAATGCGAAATATGGCCATGGTGATGATGAGGTCGCTTGGGAATTTCGCCGGGGGCTGCAACGTGCAGTTTGCTCTTGAACCTAAAACAGAAGACCTTATTGCAGTGGAGATCAATCCGCGGGTATCACGCTCATCAGCGCTGGCGTCAAAAGCTACAGGCTACCCGATAGCCAAAGTCGCTGCCAAGCTTGCAATTGGATATCACCTTGATGAATTAAGAAATCAAATTACCGGAACGACTTCCGCCTATTTTGAGCCCGCACTCGACTATGTAATCGTTAAAATTCCCCGCTGGAACTTCGACAAGTTTGCAGGCGCTGATGAGACACTCGGCTTGCAGATGAAGTCGGTTGGAGAAGTAATGGCAATCGGAAGAACATTTATTGAGGCGTTACAAAAGGCATGTCAGTCGCTTGAAAATGATTCTATTGGTTTAGGAGCAGATGGCAAGCATTGGAAGCGGTCTGAGGAGATCCTGGAAAAGCTTCAGAATCCCTCATGGGACAGAATTTTCAGGATTAAGGATGCAATGATGCTTGGTGTTCCCTTAAACACCATTCACAAATGGACCCGGATTGACAACTGGTTTCTCGAACAAATATATGAGCTGGTAGTAGCAGAAAAACAGCTCCGCAGATATACTTTGGAAACCCTCCCGTACGATTTTTTTCTTCAGTTGAAGCAGATGGGATATTCTGATGCGCAGCTTGCTCATCTGCTTGGCAATTTGTCGGAAGATGAAGTCTATGAAAAAAGGAAGACGGTTGGCATTCGGCGGACATATAAGCTTGTTGATACCTGTGCCGCAGAATTTGGAGCGGCTACACCATACTACTATTCATCTTTCGATGCTGAAAATGAGAGCATCGTTTCAGACAGAAAAAAGATCATCGTGC
>JACCZZ010000084.1 GCA_013695715.1 Chitinophagales bacterium
ATCAGCAAGTGAGCATTCATCAGTAATAACTTTAGAAGGGAATGTTGCAATTGCTGAAGAGGCTCAAAAATCATTTGATGCCCTCGGTAAAAAAAATATACAATTACTGGTCGGACCCTTTGAACATACATTGACGCAAGCTCTGCAGCTTCTGCATCCTGTTGATCTGATATTTTTTGATGGCAATCACCGGAAAGATGCAACGCTTCACTATTATAATGCTGCTTTGCAGCACTCTCATGAGCATTCAATTTTTATTTTTGACGACATTCATTGCTCTGAGGAGATGAAACAAGCGTGGAACACAATCCGAAATAGTTCTGATGTAAAGATGACTATTGATATTTTTCATTTTGGAATTGTGTTTTTTAGAAGAGAGTTAAGTAAACAACACTTCATACTGCAATTTTAATCTTTCACAAACAAGGCTTTCAGCTCATCTGCCTCTTCTACTTTCATTTTTCCACCAAGAATAAGCCTCACTTGTCTGCGGCGAATTGCACCATCGTATAGTCTTTTTTCTTCCTCATTTTCAGGATGAATTTCCTTAACTGGTATCGGTATTCCTTTGTCATCGAGAGCTACGAATGTGTAGTAAGCCTCATTACATTTAATCTTAGTATTCTTCGGAATGTTTTCTGCCCAAACCTCGATGAATACCTCCATAGAGGTACGAAACGTGCGTGTTACCTTAGCTTTTATTGTAACGAAGCTTCCTAATTCGACGGTATTTCGAAAGGAGACTCCATCAACTGAAACAGTTACCACGATAGCCCTGCTGTGCTTGGTAGCGCTGACAGCGGAGCATTCATCCATCCAATACATCAATCTTCCTCCATGAAGGTTACCCAAAGGATTTGTATCATTGGGTTGAACAACCTGAGTCATGATTGTCTCAGTCTGCGTCGGCGTATGTTCTTCGTTATTTATAATTTCTGTCTCAAGGGTTTTGCTTTCACTCATACGTTCATTGCATTTGTATTTACTTCTAAAAAACTCCCACAGCACTATTGATAAGAATTTGCCTGCTGATTCGCCGAACCATTCCACTGATTACATGCGGAGGTCCGCAATCAACAAATTCATTTGCACCATCAACCATCATGTTTTGAATGGTTGTTGTCCATCGGAGGGATTCTACCTGCTGCATCGTCAAGCATTCCTTAATCTCTTCCAGGTCAGTTGTTGCAACTCCCGTAACATTGGGATATATAGGACATCGTGGTTCCCTAAAAGTGATCGTTGATAACTTTTTTCTAAGAAACTTCACTACAGGTTTCATTAGTGGAGAATGAACGGCACCTCCTACATTTAAAGGAATCAGCCGGCGGGCACCAACTTTAATCAGAGCTATACATGCCTTATCAATTCCAGCCTTTGAACCGGCAATTACCAATTGACCAGGGCAATTATAGTTGGCGGGCACAATGATATCTTCAATTGCATCGCAAACGCGCTCTACAATACTATCATCTAACCCAATGACAGCAACCATTCCTGCCGGGGTAGCATTAAATGCCCGCTCCATCTCTACCGCCCGTTCATTCATTAATAGCAATCCGTCTTCAAAAGTTAAACATCCATTTGCTACCAGCGCAGTAGTCTCACCAAGACTGTGACCTGCCACCATTGAAGGCTGAAATTTTTTTCCTTCTTTTACTGCGCTGATAAGAGAAACCAGGTATATGGCATTCTGTACAATCTGTGTTTCGAATAGTTTTTCCTCAGGCCCATAAAACATAAACTCTGTGATTCTATAGCCGAGCAGTTCATTAGCCTCTTCAAAATAGTTTCGCGCAGTCGCTGACGAATCGTACAGGCCTTTTCCCATGCCTACATATTGAAAACCTTGTCCCGGAAATAGGTAAGCTCTTTGCATTTATCCTTTCGAAAATATGTATCGTCTCTATTCTTTGAATAAATCTGTTCCTGCTGTTTATGTCAATACGTTATTTCAATATTAAAGAGCAGTTGTTATTACATTTTTATTAATCTTTTTAACCAGTCCTTGTAATACATTGCCCGGTCCACATTCAATAAATGTTGTAGCTCCCTCATTAATCATAGCATCAACCGACTGCCACCAGAATACAGGTGCAGTTAACTGCGCAATCAGGTTTTTTTGAATTAATTCAGGATCGAGCACTGCTGAAGCGGTAGCATTCT
>JACCZZ010000102.1 GCA_013695715.1 Chitinophagales bacterium
AAGTGGAAAATGAATTCAGTGTTTCAGGCGACTCATCTGATCTATATCCACTGAATGGGTATTCCTGTAGATCATAGTAATAATGGCAAGGCCTACGGCTACCTCTGCTGCTGCAACTGCCATAATAAAAAAGACAAATATCTGACCTGCCGGATCATGATGATAGGCTGAAAAGGAAACAAGTAATAGGTTGACTGCATTCAGCATTAGCTCTACACTCATGAAGATAATTATAGCATTGCGGCGTGTAAGCACTCCTACCACACCAATCACAAACAATACTGAACACAGATAAATAAAATGTTCAATTGGAACGGATTTAAATATCTCAGCCATTTTTATAGTTAATCCTCGGTGTCTTTAAAAACCATTCCTTCATTTCAAAACTTCATTTCCTATTGTTTGCGATGCTGTATTCTTCTTCCCAAGAACAACTGAACCGATCATAGCGATTAAAAATAACACGGAAGCAATTTCAAAGGGAAGCTGATACTGTGTATACAATACGTTACCAAGCACTTTTATTGATCCGATTTTCTCATTTGCTAAAGTAGATTTATTTGCATTGACCAGATTATTATCATGAAGGGCAGCAACAATAAGAAGGAGCAACATGCCGCCGGAAATAACCGCGGTGATCTTAAAGAGGTTCGATTTTTTTGGTTCAGCATCGGTATTCAGATTCATCATCATCAGCACGTAAAGAAAAAGCACCATGATGGCTCCGGCATAAACAATCACATTTACCATTCCCACAAAAGTGGCATCAAGCATGAAAATGTACATTGCTGAGATAGAAAAAAAGGTGAGCACCAGGTACAATACGCTATGAATAGGGTTTCGGGAAGCTACTACCATGATCGCGAAGAATATGGTAATGAACGCTATCAGATAAAATGCCGAAGTGAGCATGGCGGGTATTTAGAGATTTGCTTCTTCAAGTGTTCTTACGACCGGCGGAACAATCTCATCCCTCTTGAATCCTTCCACCAATCGGTCTTTACCATAGATGAAGTCATTTCTATCGTAGTTGGCTGGTGCAAAAGTGGTCTCGAGATAAATGGCATCTTTAGGGCATGCATCTTCACAAAATCCGCAGAAGATGCAGCGAAGCATATTGATCTCATATTTAATCGCATATTTCTCCTCCCTATAAAGGTGCTCTTCCCCAGCTCTTCTTTCACCAGCCTCCATTGTGATGGCTTCAGCAGGACATGCTACAGCACATAACCCGCAGGCAGTACATCTTTCAGCTCCCTTTTCATCGCGCTTAAGTACATGTAAGCCGCGAAAGGCAGCCGCCACTGAACGTTTTTGTTCCGGATAATTGATAGTCGTTTTTTTCTTAAAAAAATGCTTTAAGGTGATGCCGAGCCCCTGGAAAATAGCAGGCAGGTAGAGCCGCTCTAACAACGTCATTTTCTTTTGTTCAATGACTTTTTTCTTGCTGCTGAATGACTGCATTAGAGACTTTTATTATATTTACTTAACTCTTGAAAAATAGCACTCCTGCTGCTGTCAGCATAAGCCATACAATGCTTAAAGGTATCAATCCCTTCCATCCTAAATTCATTAATTGGTCATACCTGAATCTCGGTATCGTCCATCTCACCCACATAAAGAAAAAGATGAAGAAAAAGACCTTTGCAAAAAGCAAGATGGTTCCTACAATGGTTACCAAGTTCTGTGAACCTGTTGCATGCAACAACTGATCCATGAAAGGAAAATTATAACCGCCGAAATACAAAGTCACCATCACCGCGCTTGATATAAACATATTTATGTATTCTGAAAACAAATAAAATCCAAGTTTCATAGAACTATATTCAGTATGATAACCTCCTACGAGCTCCGTTTCACATTCAGGCAGATCAAAGGGCGTACGGTTGGTTTCTGCAAAAGCGCAGATCAGAAATATGAGAAACCCGAGTGGCTGATAAAAGATGTTCCAGTTCATTCCATGCTGCCTCTCTACTATTTCATGCAAACTCATAGTACCGGTAACCAGCAGCAGGGCGACAATGCTGAAGCCCATGCTAAGCTCATAACTAATTATTTGGGAGGAAGCTCTGATGGCGCCCATTAATGAAAATTTGTTATTAGAAGCCCATCCTCCTATCATAATGCCGTATACGCCTACAGAGAGCACAGCAAAAACATAGAGAATGCCAATATCAAGATCGACAATTTGAAGTGAAACCGTATTACCAAAAACAATAAGCTGGCCGCCCCAGGGAATAATAACCCCAGTCATTAGAGAGCTCATAATGGCTATTGAAGGGCCAAGAACAAATAAGAATTTGTTAGAAGCGACCGGAATGACTTCCTCTTTCATGAAAAACTTTAACCCGTCAGCAAGAGGCTGAAAAATTCCTCCAGGTCCTGCACGGTTTGGTCCACGCCGGTCTTGCATAAAAGCAGCTACTTTCCGCTCTGCAAAAGTCGAGTACAATGCAATGAACATTGTAATTGAGAAAAGGGTGATAATTGAAATTAATGTAATTACAAATCCTTGAAAATCCATACTGCTACTTGTTGTGAATTGTCTTTTATCGTTTAATTAAAATAGAGGAGAAATGATCTAAAGAGCAAATAATGATTTTTAAGTAACTCCTTCAAAATCGTCCCATTTTTCATTATCTAATTTGGAGTAAATCATCTCTGGCAGCTCTACCGTTTCTTTTGCATATTTGTTAGCAGTGATCACCGACCACCTTTCAATTTCCCTTGGACCTTCGATGATCCAATGGGTTTTATCAAAATGATCCCATCGGCATTCA
>JACCZZ010000106.1 GCA_013695715.1 Chitinophagales bacterium
TGGAAATCATGCTTTGTAAATTCAATAAGGTGATCTACCCCTGCATGTTCAGCATTGGTACGTGCCGCTCTTAGAGCCTCATGATCTATATCCCCGGCAATGATTTTACAAGGAATATTTGGAGCAATTTTTTCTTCTGCTTCTTTCTGAATAGATTTATACATGGTGTCTTTATATCCCTTCACATGCATAAAGCTGAAATTATCACGCATTAACCCGGGTGCTTTATTGCATGCCATCAGTGCTGCCTCAATAGCAAGGGTTCCACTGCCACACATAGGGTTTACGAATGTTCCCTCTTTATCCCATCGTGTTGACATGATCATTGCAGCAGCTAAAGATTCCTGCAACGGGGCTCTCAGGGAGAGCTTCCGGTATCCATGTTTGGTAAGTGGTTCGCCTGAAGTGTCAATATAAACAAGTGCTTCATTGCTTTTCCAATAGACAAAGATCACTGCCCTGTTTTTTTCGGATCCTGAATCGGGGCGTTTGTTTCGCATTTCCTGAAACCGATCTGCAACCGCATCTTTTACTCTAAGGTTAAGAAACATTGTATTCTGAATCTCCGGATGGTCGGTCACTGAGTTAACACTGAAGTAGCCATCTTCAAATAAAATTTCTTCCCATGCTATTTTTTTTATGCCGGCATATAGTTCATCAACTGAAGAAGCCATCAGTTTTTCAACTAAAAAATAAACATGGTTTGCTGTCCGTAATTGTATGTTGAGGCGGATGGTATCGTCAAAGGTGCCAAGTGTTTCCACCGTAGTGAATCCCTCGCCTATTACTTCACATCCCAATGATATAATCTCCTGCTTCACATAGGGAGCTATATGGGGGGGCGAAGAGATAAGTATTGGTCGCCTTTCTTCAAAGAGCTTTGAAATCTCCATTATAAAATTTCATTTTAATTTGTATCCAAAGGTAGCGGAGATGCTTTCAGAAAAGTAAACTGGAACAAGCTATATTCTCGCACAACCTTTATCTTTAGCCACAATAAACTTAACTCATGAAAAATCTATTGCTTTCGGTTCTTATATCAGTTCTTTCCACGTTCTTAGTTTTTGCTCAGTCATCTTCAGTTCAATCACAGTATCCTCAGACAAAAAAAGGATCAGAGGCAGATAATTATTTTGGAACCCAGGTAGCGGATCCGTATCGCTGGCTGGAGGATGATAATTCAGAGGAAACAAAGGAATGGGTAAAAAGTCAAAACGCCGTCACCTTTGATTATTTGTCAAAGATTCCCTACCGTGAACAGATTCGCAAGCGTATCACAGAACTGTACAACTATCCAAGATCATCGGCTCCTTATAGACAAGGCGACCATTACTTTTTTACCAAGAACGATGGCCTTCAGCCTCAGAGCATCTATTATTATCAAAAAGGATTATCAGGAAATCCTGACGTATTTATTGATCCTAATAAGTTGAACGAAGCAGGCACTACTGCAGTAAACTTCGTGGGTTTTTCTAATGATCGCAGGCATGTAGCCTACTCAATGGCCGATGCCGGCAGTGACTGGCAGACGATATACATAAGAGAAATTGCCAGCAATAAATTATTGAATGACGAACTGAAATGGACAAAGTTCAGCGGCGCGGGTTGGTATAAGGATGGCTTTTTTTATAGTCGTTATGATGAGCCAAAGAAAGGCGAGGCGATGTCGCATGTGAATGAATTCCAAAAAGTGTTCTATCACAAGCTCTCAGATCAGCAAAGTGCAGATCAGTTGGTTTATCAGGATTCCGCCAATGCACAACGTTACTTAAGCGCGCAGACAACAGAAGATGAGAAATTTCTCATCATGAATATCTACGCCGGAACAGATGGCTCTGAAATACAATATAGGGACCTTCGGAGTAATGATAATGATTTTCATCTTGTGTTTCCCGGCTTCAAATACAATTACACGGTACTCGACAATGAAGAAGAATCGTTTATCGTACAAACAAATAATGGAGCACCTAACTACAAAGTAGTGCTGGTAGATCCGGCACATCCTGAAATAAGTAACTGGAAAACATTAATTCCTGAAAAACCTGAGTTGTTGCAGAACGTATGGCTTGCAGGCGGAAAAATTTTTACTGAATATCTCAAAGACGCAACCTCGCGTGTTTATCAGTTTAATCGCAGAGGAGAGTTAGAACATGAAGTGCAGCTGCCCGGTTATGGAACCGTAGCAGGTTTCACCGGTGAAAAAAATGATACAGTTGTATTTTATTCTTTTACCTCCTTTACTACACCCGCTTCAATTTATAAATATGGTATTGCTACCGGGAAATCTGAGATTTTTAGGAAGCCCGAGGTAAAATTTAAT
>JACCZZ010000176.1 GCA_013695715.1 Chitinophagales bacterium
ATAGATTTCAAGGCATCCTCTTTAGATATTCCATTGGCCACTGTTGTGCCTGCAATAAAAGGAAGGTTGCGCTGTTGCCAGTAGCCATAAATGCTGAGGCAGTAAAGAATCCCTTTCTGATGCAGCATGGCTGCGGTCGTATAGGGAATATCGAAGTTTACGTCATCCCCTGAAGGTAATGAATGTACGTTTCCAAGAATAACGGCTGTATTCGTCTCTTTTAAAAGGTCAGTACATAGGTAGGAGTCTCTTCCTCCCACGATCACCATGCGTACATCCAATTCTTTTGCGAATTCTATGGCATTCACAATTTCATGAATATAATCTGCATGAATAAACAAGGTTGCCTTCTTTTGAAATACTTTTGTTAGTGCCTCAAAATTTATGTTCCTTTCCAAATGCAATGCTTGCTTGCTATATCCAGAGGCTTGTGAGAAGTAGCTCCTGATTTCCTGAACCTGTTTTTCATAATCTTCATTTATTTTTTCTGATGCCCCGTTGTCATCAAACTTAAACTGAAAAAAGGAAGGCCAGTTGAGGTGGATTCCATCATCAGCAAAATATTGAGCATCTTCCCAATTCCAGCCATCGAGCTGCATGATGGAAGAGGCGCCTGAAATGATGCCTCCCTGGGGAGCAACCTGTGCGATGAGAATTCCATTGGAGCGAACAGTAGGAATAATTTTAGAATCTGTGTTGTATGTAGTTAAACTGCGGGTGCCCGGATTATAAGTGCCTACCTCTGCAAAATCATTTGTAGAACGAACCAATTCAATTTCATTCAGGCCTAAATTTGTTGCTGGAGCAATTAGACCGGGATATATTTCTTTACCATTTGCTTCAATAATTGTGGCATTGGCTAAAGGTGCACCTTCCAATTTTCCTACATATGTTATCTTTCCTTTATCGAATGCTATAACACCATTTTCAACTATCTGCCCGTTTCCCATGTGAATGATTCCACCCCTTATTACTGTGCGTGTCTGTTGTGCCGTGGCAGGAACTATGCGCTGGGCATAGGTGATTTGACTAAGTAGTAATGTCAGGATAACTAAGATGGTTATTTTCATTTTTGTTTTACTGTTTTATAAACGTCCTCCATTGATATCATCTTTCACTTTTACTTTCCCACTGCAGTACCATCTGTAATTGTATCGCAATGCCATTCACGGCTGTAATCGATTTGTATTTTTTGAGTAGGTGATCCCTGCTGTTTGAACTGCAGCATTTTCGCTATCAAACGCATACGCTCTTTCTGCAACCATGCCTCGTGCTCTGCATCCTTCTGCAAGCTGAAGTAACAGGTTCCGTCAACGAGGGTCATTTCAGGTCTTGCATAAATAGAAAGTGGATCATCATTCCATAACACTACATCCGCATCTTTTCCCTCTTTAATGCTGCCTACCTTATCATCCACATGCAGCATTTTTGCCGGGTTGAGGGTACATAATTTGAAAGCCTCCTCTTCAGTCAGCCCACCATATTTCACACTTTTCGCGGCCTCCTGGTTTAAGCGGCGCGCCATCTCAGCATCATCGGAATTCACTGCCGTCACTACTCCTGCCTTGGTGAGTATGGCAGGATTATGAGGTATAGCGTCGTAAACTTCGTATTTATAGGTCCACCAGTCAGAAAAACTGGAAGCAAATGCTCCATGCTCTTTCATCTTATCGGCTACTTTATAGCCTTCCAGAATATGTGTGAATGTATTTACCTTGAAACCCATTGAATCGGCAAGATGCAGCAGCATGTTTATCTCTGATTGCACATATGAATGGCAGGTAATGAATCGCTTTGCTTCAAGAATCTCAACGAGGGCATCTAATTCAAGATCACGTCTTGGTGCAACCGCTGATGATTTTTGCTTGGCAGGAATTTTATTGTAATTATCCCACTGCTGCTTGTAATCTTTTGCACGTATAAAGGCGTCGTACATGATTTGCTCTACACCCATCCTGGTTTGCGGAAAACGTGAAGTATACAGATCGCCCCAATTAGCCTGTTTTACATTTTCGCCTAAAGCGAATTTTATAAAGCCCGGCCAGCCCTCAAATTTCATTGCCTCAGATGAGCTCCCCCAGCGCAGCTTTATAAGTTGTGTCTGTCCACCAATGGGGTTAGCAGATCCATGCAACAAATGTGAGCTGGTAACACCACCGGCAAGCTGACGGTAAATATTAATATCTGTGGGATCAACTACATCGCCAATTCTTACCTCTGAAGTAACGGCCTGTGTTCCTTCATTAACGCCTTGCTTAATAGCAATATGAGAGTGCTCATCAATAATGCCGGCGGTCAGATGCTTGCCTGTGGCGTCAATTACCTGAACACCTGCAGGCGTTGTAATAGCCTTTCCAACCTTAGTAATTTTTCCATTTTCAATTAATATATCTGTGGCTTGAAGGATGCCGTCGCTCTCATTCGTCCATACCGTTGCATTTTTGAATAAATAGGCTTCACGCTTTGGCAGAGAAGAATTACCATACCCGGTAAAAGGATAAAGAACTACCCCCTCCGATTTTAGATTCTCTTTCTTCTTCGAGGTATCAGCTTTTTCTGTATATGAGGAGGTGAACTGAGCATTCCAGTTGATCCAATTGCCGTTTGGATCTTGCCCTGTACCCGTAAGATTTTTCTCCCTCAGATAACCGCTAAGGCGATAAACTTCTTTACTTGAATCGTTAGGATATCGGAAAGAGAGAGAAACCAAATCATCTTTTGTGGTCAGTGCCACCTTAAGTTTTTCTTTGTCGCTGAGTTTTATAGATGCCTCTGGCGCGGAAGGACTGCCTTCGATCTGAAGCATTAGATTGGAGAGTGTTCCCGCTGTTAAGGTATAATTGCCCCGAAGGTCTTTGAAATCGAAGCTGTTCACTACATACATCGTTCCCGTCACCCAATTCTGATAGATGACGTTCTTTTCTTTAAAAATACTGTCGGAGCAGATGATGAAGTTCGCAACCTTTCCTTTTTCTAAGGTTCCTGTTTGATCAAGAATATCCATCATAGAGGCAGGGGT
>JACCZZ010000193.1 GCA_013695715.1 Chitinophagales bacterium
GCATTGCTTTTGAAGGTGCCTGGGCAAAAAGCATGGTGATTGTCATGCATTGAAAGACAAACAGAATAATGGGTTTACGAAATGTTTCGGTTGGTCTGGAGAATAATAAGGATTTCATCATAGCTCCTGGTATGATTTAAGGTTCAACATAAATTGAATTTTAAATAAGTATTGTAGGAGAAATTTAAGCTGTCGAAAGTAGCTCAACTTCAAAGACTCATTGGAAATAAGTATTTGAATGGGAGAAATGGATAACTGAACTGGTGATGAATAGGGGCCATCCACTAAGCTCCTAAAACATACACTACCGCCTCCCTCCTAAATAAAAAATCCAGAATTACTTCTGGATTAAGAGCGGTCCGGATGGGACTCGAACCCACGACCTCCGCCGTGACAGGGCGGCATTCTAACCAACTAAACTACCGGACCAAAAAATGCACTGCAGCAAATGTAAACTTTTCTTGCTTCCCTAAATAACCAAATTATAGCGCTTTCCTTCATATTTTGATATTTTTGTTTCCCTATTAAAATGATGTGAATGATATATCTGGATTTTGAAAAATCAGTAGAAGAGCTCCAGGAACAGTTGGACAAGCTGAAAAAAATTAGCGAGGGCGGAAAGGTGGATGTGGCTCCGGCTCTTAAAGAGCTTGAAGATAAGATAGTAGAAACACGTAAAAATATATCTGCAAATCTTAATGGATGGCAACGGGTGCAGTTGTCACGACACCCTGAAAGGCCATATACTTTGTATTATATATCTCAGCTATGCAGCAAATTCATAGAGCTGCACGGTGATAGAAATGTACGTGACGACAAAGCGATGGTGGGCGGAATTGGTAAGCTGGATAGTGAATCAATAATGTTCATTGGTCAGCAAAAGGGAGAAAATACCAAACAGCGTCAATATCGCAACTTCGGAATGGCTAATCCAGAGGGGTACCGAAAGGCACTTCGCCTGATGAAGCTCGCGGAAAAGTTCAATATACCCATTGTTACACTTATTGATACGCCAGGCGCATTTCCCGGTTTAGAGGCCGAAGAGCACGGCCAGGCTGAAGCTATAGCAAGAAATTTGTACGAAATGACATTGCTTAAGGTGCCCGTAATTTGCATTATTATAGGAGAAGGTGCTTCGGGAGGTGCACTTGGAATAGGTATTGGAGACAGGGTTCTAATGCTTGAAAATACATGGTATTCAGTGATCTCTCCCGAGTCGTGTTCTTCCATTTTATGGCATAGTTGGAATTATAAAGAGCTTGCCGCTGAAGAGCTTAAGCTGGATGCAAAACACATGTTTGAATTCAAGCTTGTTGATGGCATCATAAGAGAACCCTTAGGTGGTGCGCACAACAACCCTGAAGAAATGGTTAAAATTCTTAAACGGGAGATAAAAAAACAATTGATTGATCTGAAAGATCTTACACCGAAGGAACGGATTGATGCAAGGATCAGAAAGTTTTCTTCAATGGGATTTTTTGAGGAATAGCACCAATGGAATTATTCAACAACTTTAGACGACTTGCGCATTTTTATCTTCTGAAAAAAGAATTGAAATTTCATCATGTAGACCGGAAGGTTGTAAAATATTATGATGCGCGTGATATAGGGATTTTATTCGATGCCTCTGATGTTGATCGGACTGCAATCGTGAGCTCGTTTGCTGATTCTCTTCGCAGGGAAAACAAAAAGATCTCGCTCTTAGGTTATTATAATTTCCCGAAGGCACCCATCAATTTCAACTTCCCTTACTTCAATAAAAAGGATATCAACTGGCACTATGAACCTCAGGGCAATTTGGTGGAGGAATTTATTTCAAAAAAATTTGACATTCTTGTAAATGCATATATTGATGAGAACCTGCCGCTGGAATATGTTTCTGCAATGTCTAGAGCGGGTTTTAGAATTGGTCATTATGATAAGAAAAAAATTCATTCTTACGACTTTATGATTGACATGCGAGGCAGAGAAGATTTGAAGCTGCTTGTAGGGCAGTTGCGCGTTTACATGGAAATGTTTTGAATTGAAATTCAATTCCTTAGCCTTATTTTTCTATTGCATATAAGTTCATGATGTTTCCGCAGTCTCTTATTAACTAATGACTAACATACCATTTCGAGGTACTGGTATTGCACTGATTACACCATTTAAAATAGATGGTGAAATAGATTGGAATGCTCTCGAAAAATTAATTCATTTCAACATTGACAATGGTGTCAATTATCTTGTTTCCCTTGGCACAACAGGTGAATCGGTAACACTTTCGATAGAAGAAAAAAAGCGGGTTTGGGAATTTACTTCTAAGATTGTAAATGGTAGGATTCCCTTAGTAGCAGGCATTGGAGGCAATAACACAGCGCAACTTATAAATACATTTAAGGAATTTGATATTATAGGCTATGACGCAATTCTTTCGGTAAGTCCGTATTATAATAAACCCTCGCAGGAAGGCATCTATCACCATTTCATGAAAATTGCTGAATCCTCTCCCCTGCCAATTATTATTTATAACGTACCCGAAAGGACGGCTTCAACCATCACTGCAGAAACTATACTTAAGTTAGCAAAAGCAAACGAGAAATTTATTGGTGTAAAAGAAGCCTCAGGAAATTTTGCTCAGTGCATGCAAATAGTAAAAGACAAACCTGATGGTTTTTTAGTTATCTCCGGCGATGATATCACCACGCTGCCGATGATCAGCTTTGGAATGGATGGAGTTATCTCTGTAGTAGCCCAGGCCTTTCCGAAAGAATTTTCAGAAATGGTAAATGAATCCTTATCAGGAAATTTTTTAGACGCCCGAAGCTTGCATTTCAAGCTCCTTGATTTTATGAATTTATTCTTTGCTGAAGGAAGTCCTGCAGGAGTTAAAGCAGCACTGCATATTTTAGGAATTTCTGAAAATGTAGTAAGGCTTCCTTTAGTGCCGGTTTCAGATGACTTATATAAAAAAATAAAGGCAGCAAACAGCGCATTCAGTAAATAGGAAATAGTAAAAGGTTGTTTATTGACCTCACATTGGAGCAGGTCTTCCAAATGCTCCCATTCTTCTTTAGATGGATCGTACATGCCGGGAACTTTTAATACAGCTTTTTAAGAAGCATCAACACTGTCAATTGTCCGCGATGATTAGTAATGCAGGATCATACTCCTACAAGTTTTTGAGACATGTAAGTTCCTGTTTTTAACTTCTCTGCCACCTCACTGAAACAATCAAGAGTTTCATCAATATCCTGTTGTGTATGCACTGCGGTAGGTGTAAGTCTTAATAGCATCACTCCTTTCGGAACTACAGGATACACCACAATAGACAAGAATATATTATATGTTTCACGAATGTCCATTATCATGTTTGCTGCCTCTGAAGGAGATCCTTTGAAATAAACTGGAGTCACGGGCGTATTGGAATTCCCGATATCGAAGCCTCGCTCTCTTAATCCACTCTGCAATGAATTTACGTTTTCCCAAAGCTTTGCTTTGAGCTCAGGATTTGTGCGAAGAAGCTCAAGCCGCTTTAAGTTTCCTTCTACAAAAGGCATCGGTAACGATTTCGCAAATATTTGAGATCTTGAATTGTACCTAATGTATTCTATTACCTGTTCGTCGCCAGCCATGAAAGCCCCAATGCTCGCCATTGATTTGGCAAATGTTGAGAAATAC
>JACCZZ010000228.1 GCA_013695715.1 Chitinophagales bacterium
GTTCAAGATTTTCTTCTACCTCAAGAACCAGCGAATTCAAAAGAGAGATAACCCACCGGTCGATCTCTTGCCGGTCTTCCATTGGAACATCGTCTTCTTTATATGTGAATGAATCTATGTTTGCATACAGCGCAAAGAATGCATAAGTATTGTATATGGTTCCGAAAAGCTTTCTTCTAACCTCATCAATTCCATTAGAATCGAACTTTAAATTGTCCCATGGTTGGGAATTGCTTACGAGGTACCAGCGGGTTGCATCGGTGCCAAACTGTTTCATTAATTCGAATGGCTCCACCACATTGCCCAACCGCTTAGACATTTTATTACCATATTTATCAAGAACAAGTCCGTTTGCCATCACATTTTTATATGCTACAGAATCAAACAACATCCCGGCAATTACATGAAGCGTATAAAACCAGCCCCGGGTCTGATCAACGCCTTCAGCAATAAAGTCAGCGGGGAAACTCTCTTTAAAAGCTTCTTTATTTTCAAAGGGAAAGTGCCACTGGGCATACGGCATAGCACCCGAATCGAACCACACATCTATCAGATCCGGAACACGTTTCATTGGTATTCCTTTATCGGAAACTAATGTGATGTCATCAACGAAAGGCTTGTGGAGGTCAATCTTTAATATTCCATTTTCTATCTCCAAATTAAGCTCACTGTTGAATCCGGCAGAGCATGCTTTCTGATATTCTGAAGTCAGCTCTTCAAAGCTTCCAATGCATATTTCTCCGGAACCGTCCGCCGTTTTCCAGATAGGAAGGGGAGTGCCCCAATATCGGGAACGGGACAGATTCCAATCCTGCAGGTTTTCCAGCCAATTTCCAAAACGACCTGTACCAGTTGATTCAGGCTTCCAGTTGATGGTGTTGTTAAGCTCTATGAGGCGATCTTTGGCAGCCGTTGTTTTTATAAACCATGAATCGAGAGGATAATAAAGCAGCGGCTTATCGGTTCGCCAGCAATGTGGATAGGGATGTTCAAAACGCTCTACTTTGAAAGCTTTGTTCTCTTCTTTCAGCTTAATAGCGATTCGCTCATCTACTGAGAGGTATTTATCACGACCCTGCTTATTTTTTTCAGTATCCCTCTCTTCATCATTAAGATATTGTTCTTTAACAAACTCTCCCGCAAAATCCGTAACGGTGTTTACAAAACGGCCTTGCTTGTCAACCAGCGTTAATGATGCCAATCCATATTTCTTAGCCATTCGGAAGTCATCGGCACCAAAGCTGGGAGCAATGTGTACTATCCCTGTTCCTTCATCTGTTGTAACAAAATCTCCGGCTGCCACAATGAATGCCTTTCCTTCCGGTTTCACATAAGGCAACAGCTGCTCGTAATTTATATCTTCCAATTCCTCTCCATTCACTTCACCAATTATCTGAAAGGGTATCTCTTTATCTCCCTTTTTATAACCATCAAAAATTAACTCAGCGTTCTTATCAGGAAAATATTTATTAACTGTTTCTTTTGCAAGAATGACAGTTAAAGGCAGAGAGGTATAAGGATTAAACGTTTTTACAACGGAATAGATGATCTTCTCACCAACAGCAAGAGCACAATTTGAAGGGAGGGTCCACGGGGTGGTAGTCCATGCTATAAAATATAGATCAGAATCTGCAAGCTCAAAAAGATGGTTGGATTTCGCATCTCGAATCACCTTAAACTGGGCAATCACCGACGTATCTTTTAGGGGCTTATAAGTTCCGGGCTGGTTTAGCTCATGGGTACTCAATCCGGTACCAGCCGCAGGTGAATAGGGTTGTATGGTGTAGCCTTCATATAAATATCCCTTTTCGTAAAACTGTTTGAGCAGCCACCAGAGGCTTTCAATATAATTGTTCTCAAAGGTGATGTAGGGCTCATCCAGATCAACCCAATAACCCATTTTTAAAGTTAAGTCGGTCCACACATCTTTATACTTCATCACTTCCTGACGGCATATGCGGTTGTATTCTTCTATGGAAATCTTTTTGCCAATATCATCTTTGCGAATTCCAAGCATTTTCTCTACAGCAAGTTCCACGGGTAACCCATGGGTATCCCATCCGCCTCTGCGTTTAACCTGGAAGCCTTTTTGGGTTTTGTAGCGACAGAACAAATCCTTGAACGTTCTTGACATAACATGATGAATACCGGGATGTCCGTTGGCAGAAGGTGGACCCTCATAAAAAACAAACGGTTCATTGCCCTCCCGGCTTGACACGCTCTCTTCAAATATTTTCTCCTCCTGCCAGAACTCACGTATCTGCTGGTCTATTTCTGGGAGATTCAAATTTTTAAATTCCGGATACTTCATTCTATTATCTTTCTGAAAACTGGGCCTTGCCTACATATTAAGGAAATTCATGTTCAGAGTGGCTTAGAGGCACAACTTATTTCATAGCCTCTGAAAACATGATATTGCAACGCTGCAAAGTTCTTATTAGTTTTTATTTTGCCATGATGCTGTCCATTATAAAAAATATAAAACTTCTTTGGCAACACGTCGTACGTAGAAAATGGATCAGGAGGTGCATGGGGTTCGTGGCAGCTTTTGTATTTATATTCCTGATCTTAAATGCTTTATTTCCGCTCCGAATAAACATCCACTATTCTCAAATAATTACTGCCTCAGACGGAACAGTGCTTCATGCTTTTCTGAGTAAGGATGATAAATGGCGGTTAAAAACAGAATTGAATGATATCACCCCAACTCTTAAGAAAGCGATCATCTATAAAGAGGATAAATATTTCTATTACCATCCGGGAATTAATCCGGCAGCCATCGTTCGTGCTATTTTCAACAATACGATTAAAGGAAAGAAAACTTCCGGCGCTTCAACAATCACCATGCAGGTTGCAAGGATGCTTGACCCTAAAGACCGCACTTATGTAAACAAGCTGATGGAAATCTTCCATGCTTTTCAGCTCGAGTATCATTATTCCAAAAATGAGATCCTTCAATTTTATTTGAATCTCATACCCTTTGGAAGCAACATTGAAGGAGTGAAAAGTGCTTCATATATTTATTTGCAGCAGGAGCCGGATTATATGAGCCTTGCTCAGACAGTTGCTCTTTCAATCATTCCAAACCGCCCCTCCTCACTATTAATAGGGAAGGATAATGAACGAATAATTCACGAGCGAAATAAATGGCTAAACCGACTGAAAGGTGATAAAATCTTTCCTTCCGAAGATATTGAGGATGCGTTGCTGGAGCCCTTTCATCATAAAAGGCATGATGTGCCAAAGCTTGCTCCACACTTATCGCTTCGCCTTGCTGCTTCGCATAAAAATCAACCCATTATTCATTCATGTATAGATAGAGCGAAACAGGAAAAGGCAGAGAATCTGGC